>JBGTRS010000636.1:0-2488 GCA_041940665.1 Pyrinomonadaceae bacterium
CAAAATACATTTTTCCGGCGGAAGGAAAAAATGTTGACGAAAATCTCGTCCGCGTCGGAACCCGGCTCGGTTTGGCGGAAATGATCCGCGGCGGAACAACGACCTACTGCGATATGTATTATTTCGAGGATGCCATCGCCGATGAAACCGCCAAAGCCGGAGTTCGCGGCGTTCTGGGCGAAACGCTGATAGATTTTCCCGTTCCCGACAACAAGACTTTTGCGGATGCTCTGGTCTATACCGAAAAATTCGTCAAGAAATGGCAAAATCATCCGCTCGTTATTCCGGCCGTCGCACCGCACGCACCTTATACCGTGTCGGAAGCAAATTTGAAGTCCGCCAGCAACTTGGCGAAAAAATTGAACGCTCCGCTCGTTATGCACTTAGCCGAAGCTCAAAGTGAAACGGATTTTGTGATGCAAAATAAGGGCATGCGTTCAATCGAATACATTGATAAGATCGGCTTCTGGACGGACAAAACCATTGCCGCTCACGTCATTCAGGCAAATGAAAAAGAGATCGAAATTTTAAAGAAAAACAACATCGGCATCGCTCATAATCCGCAGTCAAATATGAAACTCGCGGCGGGCGTGGCACCGGTGCCCCAGATGCTCACGAAAAATCTCCGGGTCGGTTTGGGAACGGACGGACCGGCTTCAAATAATGACCTCAATTTGTGGGAAGAAATGGATTCGGCGGCGAAATTGCACAAGGTCTTTTCGGGCAATCCGAAGGTCGTTTCGGCGGAAGAGGCTTTTACGATGGCGACCGTCGGCGGAGCGAGAGCTTTGCATCTCGAAAACAAGATCGGCTCGCTCGAAGCGGGCAAGCAGGCGGACGTTGTAATCGTTGATTTTGAAGGACTTCATCAGACGCCTTATTACAATATTTATTCGCATCTGGTTTATGCAACGAAATCGAGCGATGTCCGCACCGTCATTATTGACGGTAACATCATAATGTTAAATAAAACCTTGCTAACATTGAATGAAAGTAGTATAAAAAGAGATGCAAACGCACTTCGTAACAAAATCATCACAAGCTTGGAGAATCAGCAATAGTTATTGAATCAATTAGAAATATTGATGAAAACTTGTGTTAATTTGTTGAAAAAAGCATAATATACCGAAATTTAGCGGGTCTTTTCGAGGCAACCGATCTTGACCGACGGCCCTCCAAAGACCTTTTGCAAAAAATCAGTTTAAGTCCGACAGAAGATTTAGGAGACTAACCAAATGCCGCTAAAAACATCCAGAGTTTTTATATCGTTTTTATTTATATTTACAATTTCAATCGTCGCTTTCGCTCAGGGAGAACCGGAGCGGACGACTTTGGCCGAACTAAAGGCCGATCCGCCGAAAACACCGACCTCCGCCGAGATTATGCGAAGCCGCATTTCCAAGGCGAAAGCGTATCTCGTCGTCAAAAATTACGGAGCGGCGATCTATGAACTCGAAAACATCCGCCGCGAATCGAACGATCCGACCGTTCACCGCGTTCTGAACGTCCTTTTGATGCACGCCTATCTCGAACTTGGCGATTTTATCAAAGCTCAGAAATTTCTGAACGAACTGCATAAATCAAAAAATTCGGAGGCCGGAACGGATTATCTGGCGGTGGCCGGACAGGTGGTCAGCGGGGCGAAAACGATGAACGAGCGGTTCAAGGCTCTGGGTTTGAGCGTTGACGATAAAAATCTGCCGAAGGAAGCATCGGACGATGTCGAGAATATGCGGAAGACCCTGGAAATGGTTGCAGATCAGGCAAAAGAACTCAGCCAAAATAAAAAGTATTCATCCAATGCTTTTGCTCTTTTGGAAGAAACAAGCAGTGTCCGGGGAACTCTGGCAAAAGATGTCTATGACGAAAAACGCTGGAAAAACGAGGTGGCCGATGCCCGCGAACAAATCGTCAATCCGAACTCAAAGATCATCAACGCGACCGGCAACGCTCCGATAAAAAGTCCGAGTCCGGAGATCGTCGCCACATCAGGTTCAAATACCGATGATGATAAGGCGGATGATATTTACGAGGTCGAAGAAACCGACGAAGAAGAATCAACCATTTTCAATCCGGCTGAAGAAGAAGAAAAACCCCAGCCGAAAGAGCCGGTCAAAACAAAAGAACCCGTGAAAACCCCCGAAGCTAAAACGCCGGAAGTCAAAACTCCTGAAACCGATACGGTCGCTAAAACAGAAACCGAGAAGAAAGAAGAAGCGGACAGCGTTTTGCCGAGAGACAGAAAGGTGATCGTCATCGGTTCGGCGGAAAAAAATGACGAAGAAAAGGCTGAAACAAAGGACAAGAAAAATCAGCCGAACGTAAAATCGAACCTCGAAGAAAAACCGAAGACCGAAACCAAAAAGCCGGCCGAAAACAATGTCGCCAAAAAAGAAGACACACCGGCGGACAATTCACCGATGGCGGTCGGTCCATTGATCGGTTACGCGACCAAGCGGGTCAATCCGATTTATCCGTCGCAAGCCAG
>JBGTRS010000637.1:0-2485 GCA_041940665.1 Pyrinomonadaceae bacterium
AAAATATATCGGCAACGCGGCATTCGGCATAATATTTTTGCTGGCGGCATCAGGAAGTATTTTGGCGGAAACTTTTACGGCTAATATCACCGGGGCTCAGGAAGTGCCTTCGAATGCTTCAACGGCCAAGGGTTTCGGGCGTGTTTTTGTAAATGAAACGACCGGAATGATCACTTATACCGTTACTTTTTCAGGGCTTTCAAGCAATATAACAGCAGCTCATATTCACGGCCCGGCGGCCCGGGGGGCGAACGCCGGAGTTCTCATCGGATTGTCGCACAGCGGGACGACATCAGGAACATTTTCGGGAAGTGCGGCGATAACTCCGACGCAGATCGCACAAATGCGGGCACATCAAACCTATATCAATATCCATTCGGCGAATTTCCCCGGCGGAGAGATCCGCGGTCAACTTGCCCCTCGCAGAGTTGTTGATTTCGACGGCGACGGCATCACCGACTACAGCGTTTTGCGTTTTCCTGCCGGTGGTTGCCCCAATCCGCTTCAAATCACTTACTGGAATCAGAATAGCCGGGGATTTGACTTCAATCAGACCGTGCCGTGGGGTCAGGCCTGCACGGACTTTCCCGCACCGGGCGATTACGACGGCGACGGTAAAGATGATTTTGCCGTCTATCGTTCAAACACCGGACAACAGAGCTTTTTTATAATTTACAGAAGTTCGGATCAAGCCATCCAATGGATACCTTTCGGAATCTTCGGCGATCAGGCGGTAGCCCGTGATTACGACGGCGACGGCATCACCGATGTGGCCGTTTTCCGACGCGGGGCGACAGCTTCTGCTCAGACAACCTGGTTTATTCGGCAGAGTTCCGACCAGACGGTCAGAATAATCAATTTCGGTTTGACCGGAAATGGAACTACTCAATTTGATTCGGCGATTCCGGGCGACTATGACGGCGACGGCAAATTCGATCTGGCCGTTTACCGCTTCGGTTTATCCCCTAATAACACTTATATCGTGCTGAGAAGTTCGGACGGTGTTGTAACTTTTACGCAATGGGGAAATTTTCAAACCGATTGGATTGTGCCGGGTGATTACGACGGCGACGGCAAATGGGAAGTTGCCGCCGCTCGGACCGGAGCAACCGGTTCCAGTCCGATGGTTTGGTGGATCAGACAGAGCTCCGATAACGCTGTACGGACTCAACAGTTCGGTTTAAGTTCGGATTTTCCGACGCAGGGCGATTACGACGGCGACGGCCGAACCGATATTTCCGTGTGGCGGGCTAATTTCGATGGAGCGAATAATAGTGCTTATTATGCCTTCGGAAGCTTTACCGGCACAGTCATAGCGGCTAATTGGGGACGCAGCGGAGATTTTTCGACGAACAGATTTGATTCCCGTTAATGTCGGTTCAAGTTTTATTTATAGAAGGTTTCGGCTAAAATTCGGTCGAAACCTTTTTTATTATAGTGCCTGACAAAACTTGTTAGAATTTGGAATTGAGTCAGTAGCGTCCGGGGTGAGGCGATGCAACTCAAGTTGATAAACCTTCTACGCATTGGCTAACGCCAACGCTACTGACCCGATGAACAAAGCTTTTCTAAATTGTTTCGTCTTCAACTATAATTATTTATTCTCTCTATGAATCTCAAGGAATTAAAAAGATGGATGAAAACGGAATGTTTTAACGAACATTCTTACGTAATCGGCACAAAACCCGCTCCGTTTGAAGGCTTCGGGTTAAAGGCCGAAGGCGGTGAATTCGTCTGGTATTATACGGAACGCGGACGCACAGATGTTTTGAAGAAATTTACGGATGAACGGGAAGCCTGTCAATACGCCTTCAAGCAGATGAAAAACGATAAATTCGCCAGATCTCATCTCGTCGGGTTTCTGGAAAGCGAAGAGCTGAAAAATGATCTCTGTACCGAATTAAAAGAAAGAAATATAGAATTTATGACGGATAAAATTCCTTTTGAGCAAGGCAGTTGCAGGCACAGGGTTTTTGTTTTCGGATGCGACCGGAAAAATGCGGAAGATTTGAAAGACAAATACCGAAAACTCGAACCGAAAGCACTTTGGCGGAATAAAAAAACATAAACTTATGAAAAAATTATACATATTGATCGGTTTGTTGATATTTATCTCAGGCGTATGTTTGGCGGGACAAAATACGAAAACGTCGGACATTACCGTCATCAAAGCGGGAAAGTTGATCGATACGGAAAACGGTAAGGTCTTGAATAATCAGCTGATTTTGATCGAAGACGAGATGATCAAAGCCGTCGGTGCAAATATAAAAATTCCCGAAGACGCTGAAATCATAGACCTTTCCAACTCAACCGTTCTGCCCGGTCTGATCGATTGCCACGTTCACATCACGGGACAATCAAGCACGCGTTCGGGCAGTCTGTATATTGACAATTCCGTCATCGCCCATCTCTACCTGATGCCGACCTTAAAAGCCGGATTTACGAGCGTTCGCAGTTTGGGCTCGAATTCTTTCGATGATATTTA
>JBGTRS010000638.1:0-2480 GCA_041940665.1 Pyrinomonadaceae bacterium
GAACACGTGGCCGTCGTCGTCTGTGACCATCCGAAACGGGCCACGGTAGATCAACGCCTGGTTGCGTTCCAGGCAAGGCCCGTGCTTGCCCTTGTAGGCGAGTATGGTGATCGAGCGAAACTCGATGCCTTCCACCGTCTGCCACGGCCGTTCATCGCGTTTGATGATTTCCATTCCGTAAAAACCGGCCCGTTCAAACGCATCCAGAAACAGATCTTCGCGGAAAGCTCCCGAAATACAGCCCGACCACAACTCGGGATCGTCCTGCAGATGCTGCGGCACGTCCTCGTCGGCAACAATGTCGGAGATCGCCACGCGTCCGCCGCGTTTTAAGACCCGAAACATCTCTTCGAACATCTGTTCTTTGTCTTCCGGTCTGACCAGATTCAAAACGCAGTTGGAAAGGATCACATCGATCGAATCATCCCGAACAAGCGGTTTTTCCTGTTTTATTTTCTGCACGAAAGATTCGTAACGGGCAAAATCTTCGGCGGAATTTATCGGGTTTTCCCTTAAAAATTCATCAACCAATTTGAGATCGAGTTTCAAGTCCTGAATCTTGCCGTAACGGAATTCGGTATTGGCGTAACCGATCTTTTCCGCCAGTTCATCACGGTATTTGTTCGCTAACGAAAGCATTTCCGTATTGGTGTCTACCCCGATAACTCTGCCTTCGCCGCCGACGATCTGCGAAGCGATGTAGCATATCTTTCCGCCGCCCGAACCCAAGTCCAAAACCGTGTCGCCCGCTCTTACAAATGCCGACGGATCGCCACAGCCGTAATCGCGTTCGATGATCTCATCGGGCAGAATCTTCAAAAACTGCGGATCGTATTCGACCGGGCAGCAGAGTGCGGGTTCGACCGCTTTTGCCGCTTCGCCGTACCTTTCTTTGACCGCCGCTTCAACGTCTAAATCGTATGGCATAATAGATTTGTAATTTCTCCTTGTGAATTCTTAATATAAATGTCAGCAGATAAAAAAATTATTCCGATATGAAAAAAGCGATCATCATTATGACGAAAGTTCCCGAAGCGGGAAAAGTTAAAACGCGGCTTCAGCCTGTTCTGACCGAACGGCAGTCCGCCGAACTTGCCGGAGCGTTTCTGCAGGATGCCGAAAATAAAGCAAAAACAGCGGCGGACAATATCTTTGTGGCCGTCGAACCTTTTAGCGATCGGAATAAATTAAATGAAATCTTACAACATAATCCGACGCTTATCGAACAAACAGGCGAAAACCTCGGCGAAAAAATGCTCAATGCTTTTAAGTTCGTGTTTGAACAAGGAATGGATTCAATTGTTATGACGGGAACGGACAGCCCGACCTTTCCCGCCGATTTTCTCGAACAGGCGTTTGAATTTCTCGAGATCGAAACCGATGTCGTCCTCGGCAGAACCGAAGACGGCGGATTTTATCTGATCGGTTTGCGAAAATTAGAAAGAAAGATTTTTGAAAATGTCTCGTGGAGTTCGGACAAAACTTTTGACGAAGTCTGGCAAAACATAATGAATTCGGGTTTGCATCTGAGGGAAGTGCCAAGCTGGTATGACGTTGATGAACCGGACGATCTGGATAAGCTGAAAAAGGAATTATTGCATAACAAAAATGCTCAAAGACGGGCGGCGGGAACATTTGAATGGGTTGAGAAAAATTTTTAACGCGAAAGCCGCAAAGTGAATATAATAAATCCGTGTTTATCTGTGTTCCTCTGTGGATAAAAGTTCTTTATAAAGTTTCTCCGTTTCCGCGATCATCTTTTCCAAACTGAAATTTTCTCCGGCGAATTTTTGAGCATTTTTGCCCAATTCTTTTTGCATTTCCGTATTTTCAAGAACTTCGCAGACCGACTTTGCCAGTTTGACCGGGTTTTCGATCGGCACCAATTTTCCCGAAAAATCATTTTTGATCAATTCTTTAGCTCCGGCGGTTTCGGTCGCGACGACGGCGTTCCCGCTCGCCATCGCTTCCAGAATCGCGAGGCCGAAACTTTCCGAATGCGAGGGCGATACGAAAACGTCCAATGCCGCAAGCAGTGGTCTTGTATCTTCAACCCAATCTAAAAGCGTGAATTTTTCTTCGAGCTCAAAAACTTTTACCAAGCGTTTTAAGCTGCGGCGGAAACTCTGGTCAAAGGAGTTATCCTTGCCGACGATCTTCGCGAGCTCTCCGTCCTTGATAAATAGATTCGCGACCGCGGCGGCTTCATCGATCGTGCCGGTGGCGACTCCGCGAAGGTCGAGAACGATCTTCTGGATTCCCTGTTTGGTTAGGCCCTGGACGGCGTTCTTGATATCGGTTGCTTCACCTGCCTCGAGGCTGAATACCTTGATAACGCCAACCTTGCCGGGTTCTACCTTGGTCTCTACCTGAGGCGTTTTGTAAGCACCGCGCGTCACACGGATGTTCTGCGGCTTCTCGCCCGAGCGGAGGACGCGAAGATTGACTTGAGTTCCGGGGTCGCCGGCGATCATCTGCTT
>JBGTRS010000639.1:0-2470 GCA_041940665.1 Pyrinomonadaceae bacterium
TGAAAAAAGCGATTGAGGACGTCGAAATCGTTTTTCATCAAGCAGCACTGCCGAGTGTTCCCCGTTCGGTTGATAATCCTCTGGAAACTCACGAAGCGTGCGTCAACGGAACTTTTAATCTGCTTTTGAAATCCAAAGAAAATAAAGTTCGCAGATTTATTTACGCCGCTTCAAGTTCAGCCTACGGCAACCAAAAAACACTTCCGAAAGTCGAAACAATGAAACCCGAACCGCTTTCTCCGTATGCCGCCGCAAAGCTTATGGGCGAATATTACTGCGGTGTCTTTAATGAAGTTTATGGATTGGAGACGTTTTCGCTTCGTTATTTCAATGTGTTCGGTCCGAGGCAAAATCCTTCCAGCTTTTATTCGGGCGTCATCTCCCGTTTTATTGACGCATTGATGAAAGACGAACCTCCGGTAATTTACGGTGACGGCGAACAATCCAGAGATTTTACATATATTACCAATGTGGTTGATGCCAATATCAAAGCGGCTCAAACTGACAAAGGCTTCGGCGAAGTTATGAATACGGCGAACGGTGACAGGATAACGCTCAACGAGCTTCTTGAAACGTTGAAAAGAATAACCGGAAAAGAGGATGTTCAAGCCGAATATAAAGAGGAACGCAGAGGTGATGTGAAACATTCGCAAGCCGATAACGCCAAAGCAAAAGAGATTTTCGGTTATGAAAAACTCGTCGGACTCGAAGAAGGCCTGCAACGGACGATTGAATGGTGGAAACAAAGCCGTTTTGCAAAATGAACGGGAGAATGTTCAAAAAAACAATCTAACTACGACCCTCACGAAAGAAATACGAAAATTTACGAAACAAAATTTATTCAAATTATTTCGTAAATTTTCGTAAACTGTTTTTGTATTTCGTGGTTAATTTGTTATTGAGTTTTTACTTTGTCTTTCGAAATAAATTCAAAATTAACTTTATTTTCCTTAAACTCCTGACGTGCGATCGTCGTCGGTTTGGTTTTTCGCGGATCCAGTTCAACGCGCGGATTGGCTCCGCGTTGAATTTGTTTGGCACGTTGAGCGGCTAGAAGGATAAAACGGTATTTCGAATCAATTTCGGGAATGTCTTTCGGATCAACGATGACTTCCGTGATCTCTTCTTGTGTGTTTTCGTTTGAATCTAAGTTATCTGCCATATTCTTTTATTTATATCTCCAATAAAAATTATCAATTTAATAATTCTCAAAAGAGTTTAGAATATCTTGAATAGGGTCGGTTTGTCTATTCGTTTTTTGTCTTTCTGCTAAAATAATCGCCCGTAATTTGTCGGAAGCTTTTTCAACCTCATCATTTATAACCATAAAATCAAACTCAAAAACCTCTCTAACTTCTTTTTTTGCATTGGTTAGGCGTATATTTAAATCTTGTTGATTTTCGGTCTCTCGCTCGGTCAGACGTTTTGAAAGAATTTCAAAAGAGGGTGGCAGAATAAAAATTCCGATCGCTTCCGGCATTGCTCTCTGCACGTTTTCGGCACCCTGCACATCAATTTCCAGTATTATGTCGTTTCCCTGGTTGGTTTCTCTTTCGACCTGAGTCTTGGAAGTGCCGTAAAAATTGCCGTGAACAACTGCATATTCCAAAAATTCCTCTTCGGCGATAAGCTTTTTAAATTCTGAAATGCTGATGAAAAAATAATGCTTTCCGTGAATTTCGCCCGGACGTTTTTCTCTCGTCGTGTAGGAAACCGAATAGCTTAAATTTTCGAGAGTCGGAAGAATCTTTCGGATCAGAGTTCCCTTTCCGCCGCCGGATGGCGAAGTTATGATAAATAAATTGCCTTTCATAGACAGGACAGAAAAATGACTAAAAATAATACGCAGAAATTAACAAAAAGGCGAAGGAACTTCAAGTTACTCCGCCCTGAAAATATACCGGATTAAACTTTATTTGTTATCGTCATCCGTTACGGCGTCTTCGACGGCTTCCGCCGCATCACCTACACCGCGTTTGAATTTGCCCCAAGTTTCTTTTGCTTCACCTTTGGCGTGTTCAGCTTCGCCCTCAGCTTCGAGGTCTTTGTTATCGGTGGCTTCACCGACCTTATCCTTGACCGTTCCCTTTGCCTGTTCGTATTTTCCCTCAAGTTCGTCTTGATTTGGTAATGACATAGACATAATTTTTTACTCCTTAAAATAGATTTGTGAATCAAATCAATTCAGTTTGTTTCACTGTTTAATATTCAAGGCAAATTACATACCCTTATAATCAGGACCGCCGCCGCCTTCGGGTGTCACCCAATTAATGATCTGATACGGGTCCATTATGTCGCAGGTTTTGCAATGGACACAGTTGGAAAAATTGACCTTTAGTTCGCGTCGGCCGGTTTTGGAATTTTCCTCCATTTCATATATTAATTCATTGAGTATTTTCGGCATTTTGATATTATGTGAATGATCATCACCATGTTTTTCAAATTCATCTTTTGTTGGTTACTTTCGGCA
>JBGTRS010000640.1:0-2463 GCA_041940665.1 Pyrinomonadaceae bacterium
TTTCTAGCTTGCGTTAAATCTTTTTCCAATTGTTCGATTAATTCCAGACCTTTTTCTTCGCGGTTCAGGGCTTTGGCGATCTGTCTGATCTGCGATTTTGTGCCTTCCACTGAATTTTGATTCGGGACGGTTTCAAATTTTACGCCCGCATTTTTTATCTGCTCGATCGCCGTCGGAATTCCGGCCAAAGAAGTTGCCAGAACGAGCGTCGGTTTCAAAGACAAAACGCCTTCGGAGGACAGCTGTCTTTGATAGCCAACCTGCGGCAAATTCGTTGCTTGTTCGGGAAAAATACTTGAAGTATCCGTGCCGACGATCTCGTTTTCCGCTCCCAGGGCATACGCCGTTTCCGTCACCGAACCGCCGATGGTGATGACTCGAGGTTGATTATTTTTGTTTTTTGAAACTCCGGCTTCCGCATCGGGCGTCGAACAAGCCCAACCGCCCAATGCGAAAAGCAGAGTCATTAGAACGAGTTTTTTATACACCTACTTGATCTCCAGAGTCGTGCCGCCGACAAAAGAACGTCCGCGTGCCGGAGCAAATACAAATTGCTCGTTGTATAAACGATCGAAAATGTTTTTGATCCCGAGATTGAAACTCAGCCGGAAATGCTCACGATTGAAGATATAACCGCCGCCGATGTCGCTGACGGCAAACCCCGGTTCCGCACCGCCGTTTTGGGCAAGAAAGGTTTCCGAAAGTCTTTCCTGCTTGTTGACGATTCGCGTCGTCCAATCGGCGTAATAATTGCTGTTTAAGTTTGTCCAACGCAAATTGAGAACGGTTTTCAAAGGCGTAATGAAATTCAAAGGTTCATTCGCTTCCAGATCGTCGCCCCTTAAGTAGGTAAGATTACCGCTTGGCGTTAAAAATCCGAATCCGATCCGGATCGGCATCTCGCCTTCGGCTTCAAAACCTTGAATTCTCGCCCGCCCGATATTTTGCGTTTGGAAAAGTCCGCCCGGAATCGTCTCGTCGATCAAAACATTGCTCAGAAAATTCCGGTAGGTATTGTTGAAATATGTAACCGATCCGGCAAATTTGGCGTTGCGGAATTTTAATCCCGTATCGAAATTCACGCCGCTTTCCGGTTCGAGATTAGGATTTCCGACCAGAACGCCGCCGACCGAACCCGGACCGGAGAAGAACCTCTCAAAAAGGTTCGGCACCCGGTAAGAACGTCCCAGTCTGCCCGTCAAACTAAGTTCGTCCGTTAGACGGTAAACCGCTCCGATGTCGCCCGTGACGGCCGTTTCGTTCGTATTCAAGCCGTTCAACAACCCGTTCAAACCGTATTGTTCGATCTGTTCATCGGTCAATTGTGTCGGCAATGCGAAACCGTTGGTCGGACTGGAATTCGAGAAAAACCTTTCAACCCTGACACCGCCGACAATCTGCAAACGGTCGGTTGCCGCAAACTGATCCTGGGCAAAGACCGCAAAACTTCCGAAATTCGCATTCGGAACGCTCGGCGAAGTGTTTACGCTTCTCACCAGCCGCGGCGGAAAAACGGAAAAATCAGGCGACAGTGTTTCGACAAAGCGATCATCTTTATTTTCGTCCCTGAAAAAACTGACTCCGGCGGTCAGAACATTTTTTGCCCCCAAAATCCAATTACTCTGTACATCGAAACCGATGCTGTCCGTATCGGTGACGGTTTCGCTGAACTGAAACTGTCCGGGAAAAAACGGCGGGGCGGCGGGAACATCAAGAATGTTCGTGAAATTGCGTTTTTGCTGTTGAACATAAAAACTAGCCGAAAGTCTGGCGAGGTTTTTTGTCAGATTCCGCGTTTCATAGCGGGCGTTGAATTTATCGCGGTCGGAAAACGGGAAAAAGGCGTTAAAAACTCCGACCAGTGTCGGAACGCCGATGTTGGCGGCCCTCCTTCGTTCATAGTTCAGACGCAGATCGTTATTATCATCAAAGAAAAATCTCGTCGTAATTTGCGTATTGCTTCCGTGCGATTGCGAATTCAAAACTTCGCCTTCATCCGTCACGCCGGCGATCGTTCGGCCGTCCAAATCACCCGTAAAATAATTTCCGTAGCGTTCCATTGATTGGGCGACGCGGAACGAAAAGAATTTACTGGAACCCGTCAGAGCAAGATTGCCGCGTCGGCCTGTTTCGTTCGTAGAATAAAAACCGTTGAATGTTCCGCCGAAGCGAAAGCCTTCGCCTACGTTTCGCGGAGCATCTTTTGTGATGATATTGATCGTTCCGCCGAGTGCGTCCGTTCCATAAAGAACCGAACCGCTTCCGCGGACAACCTCGACCGTTTCGATCTGTTCGGTGCCGACCAGGCCGACCTCGATTCCGGATTGTCCGGTCGAAGTTCTGCCGTTATTCAACCTTTCACCGTCAACCAAAACCAGAACGCGGTTGCTGTCCAAACCGCGGATTACGGGGCGAACCTGACATGAACCCTCATTGGTCGTCGAAGTTCCGGGCAGATTACGG
>JBGTRS010000641.1:0-2455 GCA_041940665.1 Pyrinomonadaceae bacterium
TTTAACGGGATCGCGTCCCAGAAGGTCTTCGATCTCGACATCTCTCAGCCGCGAAACATTGACACGACCTTGGGCGATCTCGTTCAGACTCGGAACGGTCTGGGCCTTGACGGGAATGCTCCGGCAAATATCGAGAATTCTTCTGATTTCCTTTCCCTTGGCATTGTCAATCGCCAGCACGACCTGTTCGATGTTCAATTCGTCAACGAGTCTGGCCAGATCGTCGGTTGTTCCGAGAACCTTTATCCCGTTAACTTTGCCGCCTTTTTTCCGGCGGTCATCATCAATAAAACCGCGGATCTGCAATTCCGAACCGGTCAGTCCGACAACCTCTTTGGCCAGAGCCGCTCCGGTTCTGTCCGCTCCGATGATCAGCGTCGGTTTTTGTTTGATCCGCCGTTTGGCAAGCGAAAATCCGCGTTTTTCACCGATCTCATAAGTAAATCTTCGCAGAACACGCAAAGCCAGAAGTCCGCCGAAGGCCAGAAACGTATCAATCAAGATTACGGAGATCGGAACCTGCCAACTGTTGAAATCGAAAGAAGAAAGGGTAAATCTTGCCGAGAGCAAAATCGCTCCCGAAAGCAGAGCCGCTTTAAAGAAGGTCTTTAAGTCTTCAAGACTGACATACCGCCAGATGATCGAATATGAGCCGACCAGGAAAAGCGATGAGAACTGCACCAGAATAACAAACGGGAGCTGATTGATGGCGACATCAAAATAAAATTCACCGAGCCTGATATTGACGGCCGGTAAATAAGCGATGAGAAAAGCGGTGGACAGAATCGTTATGTCAGCTAAAAACTGAACGGGACGACGCAAAAACCAGAGACGTTCTTTGTTATAACTTACGATTGGTGATTTTTCGTTCATTATTTTTGTTGAAGGGACAAAACCTATAATTTGAAATTACTCGGCAAATGCCAAACTGTCAAATAATAATAACTTTAAACCTATTGTTTCTAGTCAAAAACATTCCCTAAAGCAGATAAACTCTCCAACTATTTTGTCGAACCGCCGGGAAACTTTTCTAAATAAAATTACTCTAAAATGACCGGAACAATGTTCTTTCAATTTCAAAGCAGTTTTTTTGATATTCGGACAAGCACCGCAAATTCTTCCGTATTTTCACTTGCAACTGTATAAAAACTGTTTGAATCAAAGGACTTTGTGAGTTATTCTAAGTCGTATCTAAATCTTACATAATTTAAGGGAAATGCAAAGATTATGAAAAGCAGTATCATATCTATTCTAGTTTTAATTTTATTATCAGCGACGGTAATTTTTTCTCAAGACTCAAACGAACAGGTTTCATACAACGATAAAAGCGGATATCTGATCGGTCCGGGCGATAAGATCGTCGGTAAAGTAATGGGTGAAGAGGACTTTAATTTTGAAGTTGTCATCAATGAGGACGGTAATTTTGAATTACCGTTCGTTGATACGATGATACAAGCGAAATGCCGCACGGAACGGGAAATCAAAGAAGAGGTAAAAGAACATTACTCAAAATACTTGCGGAATCCGCTCATCAGCGTGCAGGTCACGGAACGGCGAAAACCGACCCCCGTCACCGTTTCGGGTGCCGTCCAAAAACCCGGTCAGGTGGAATTGAGACGCGAAGCCCGGCTGCTTGAATTGATAACTTTTTCGGGCGATGTAACCGAAGAAGCCGGCGGTATAGTTAAAGTTTTCAGAACACAAATTCCGATCTGTTCGGATGAAGAGACGGTAAAAAACTGGCAAACGGAATCGGATTTCGGACGTAACATTCCTTCGCGTTTATATCGTTTGAGCAACATCAAAGCGGGCATCAAAGAATCCAATCCGTTAATTTATCCGGGCGATATCATCGTCGTTGACAAAGCTCTGCCGGTCTATTTTACCGGTGAAGTTAGAAATCCGACGGGCGTTTATATCAAAGAAGGCGGTTTATCTTTGACGCAAGCCGTAGCGATGGTCGGCGGAACTTTGGACAAGGCTCAAACAAAAGATATAAGAATTTATCGTTTGAAGGGTGAAAATCCGACCGATAGAGAAATGATCTCCGTTAATTACGAAGAAATTCAAGCCGGTAAAGCCGCTGATGTGATGCTTGAGCCGTATGACATCATTGATATTGATAAGAAAAAGAAAAGTATGGCCCAGACCGTTCTTGAGGTCGTCACGGGAGTTGGAAGAAATACCATCACAAGTTTTGCTTCGGGCGGAGCGTCAAGAATTCTATATTAAAAGTTTAAACAAATTTCGGATTTGCCCGTGAGTCGGATTTTACTTCACGGGCTTTTCTTTTTCGGCCTGTTCGTAAATCCTGTCAATAACATCCGCGTATTTTTCATCAATGATGCGGCGTTTTATTTTCAAAGTCGGCGTTAATTCGCCGCCTTCGACCGTTAATTCATGTTCAAGGAGAGCGATCTTTTTGACCGTCTCAAACCGTGCCAAGCCTTCGCAA
>JBGTRS010000642.1:0-2444 GCA_041940665.1 Pyrinomonadaceae bacterium
CACTCTGGAAGCTATGTATCTGAAATATAGTGCCGCCCGAACACAAAGCGAAAAGCAAACCTGGTTTAATGCCATAAATCAGTTTCTGAAAGATGCCTGGGGACTCGCCAATGACTTTGCAACGAAACCCGAAGCCAAAGCCGAAGCACTGTTTATTTACAAAGCAATGGAAAAAGTTATTCCCGCCACAACAACTGACGGCAAAGCCGTTAGGGCAAAAATCAAAGAATTAGAAAACAAATAGATTCATGTATATTTTTATAAAATAATACTTGCACAAATTTCGGATTTACAATAACTTAATTAAACAACATCGCAGTTTGGAAAAAGAGATATTTGTTTCATTCGTGAAACACTATTTCACAAACCACACTTTTTGTGCTACACTTCTCCTGTCTTAAAAGATTAGAATTTAAAACAAAAATTTAAGGAGTGTATAAAAAATAAATGGCTAAAGAGGCGGTTCAGATGAGTATGGATAAAGGAAAAGCCATAGATGCGGCTTTATCTCAGATAGAAAAAAAATTCGGTAAAGGCTCGATTATGCGGCTCGGCGAAAAACCGGCGGAAGATGTCCGGGCGATTTCAACCCGTTGTTTGAGTCTCGATTCGGCGATCGGCGTCGGCGGTTTTCCGCGCGGGCGGATCATCGAAGTTTACGGCCCGGAAAGTTCCGGTAAGACAACGCTTGCCTTACAGGTTGTTGCCGAAGCCCAGGCCCAGGGCGGGATTGCGGCGTTTATTGATGCCGAACACGCCCTCGATCCGGTCTATGCGGAAAAGTTGGGCGTAAATGTAGATGATCTTTTGATCTCGCAACCTGACTCCGGCGAACAAGCCCTTGAAATTGCCGAAACTCTGGCACGTTCGAACAGCGTTGATGTGATCGTCGTGGATTCGGTCGCGGCTCTCGTTCCAAGGGCTGAAATTGACGGCGAGATGGGCGATTCGCATATGGGTTTGCAGGCACGTCTGATGTCGCAAGCCTTGAGAAAAATCACGGCGATCGTTGCCAATTCCCGTACGACGTTCGTATTTATCAATCAATTACGCTCGAAGATCGGCGTATTCTTCGGCTCACCCGAAACGACGACGGGCGGAAATGCTCTGAAGTTTTACGCCAGTCTCAGGCTCGATATCAGAAGAATCGGTGCGATCAAAGAGGGCGATAAGGTCGTCGGTAACCGCACCCGCGTCAAAGTCGTGAAAAACAAGGTCGCCCCGCCGTTTCACGAATGCGAATTCGACATAATGTACGGTGAAGGAATTTCGCAGGAAGGCGATCTGCTCGATCTGGCGGTTGACAATGATGTCGTCCAAAAAAGCGGTGCCTGGTTCTCATACGGCGAGGAAAGACTCGGTCAGGGACGCGAAAAGGTGCGTCAGCTTTTGAAAGAAGACCGCGATATTTACGAACGCATTGAAAACGAGGTTAAGGTAAAACTCGGAATGATCGAAGGCGAAGACGCCGATATCAAGGGCAAAGTAGAAGAACTAGCGGAAGAAGAAGCGGAATAAGTGATTGGTGATTGGTTTAAGATAGAGTCTTGACTCTGATCGAAAAAAAACTATCACCTATCACTTATTACCAATCACCTCTTTACGGTTTTTCTTTGACCTTGCGTTGCCGGTCGATCGGACTGGTCGTTTCGCTGTCGTTATTTTTGGCGGGTTTATTGACCTCATTCGGATCAACTTTCCTTTTTCTCATTTTTTCCAGTTCTTCCTGGCTCGGGATGCCGGGCGTCGGTGTCGCTCCTTTCGGTACGGGTGTTTTGCCGATGGTTTTCGGATCGGGAATGCCGGGTGTCGGCGTCGTTCCCTTCGGGAGATTTTCTATATTGGCATTTTTCGGGTCGGGAATGCCGGGTGTCGTTTTGCCGTCCGGCTCGACGGGTTTGGTGCTGATGCCTTCAGGCAGATTTGCCGGATCGGTCTTGGAACCGTTTCCGTCGGTGGTTGACCCGCTTCCTGAGCAGGCAGAAAAAATCGCCAGCGATAAACAAAAAAATACTATTGCAAATCTTTTTAACATATAAATTCCTCGTATAAATTATTTTAAAAATAGCTGTGCCAGCTTGGATGTCGAATTGTTGGAAGACAACAACCGAATACAAACTGGCACGGTAGGTTTCAAACGGGCTTCGGAAGGTGTTTGCAGCTGACATGGGCTGAACAGCTACTAAAAAAAGATTATAGTCCTGTGAAAAATTTTGTCAACACCTTTTTAAAATTTTTTTGGCTATTGTTAAACATAAAATTCAAATCTTTTGTTCAAGATTTGACAACAAGAAAAGGCTTATTTACACTAATTCACTTGCTCAAGATGTTTTTGGGCAATTTACCAAACCGGCTTGGTAGCTCAGTTGGTAGAGCAGCGGACTGAAAATCCGCGTGTCGGCAGTTCGATTCTGTCCCAAGCCACTTTTAGAATCAATAACTTA
>JBGTRS010000643.1:0-2436 GCA_041940665.1 Pyrinomonadaceae bacterium
TTTGAGAGCGTTTAAGTCAACCACATCGCCGCGTGAATAATTGAGAAAAAGGGCTCCTTTTTTCAAATTTTTGAACATTGTCGCATCGAACATATTTTTTGTCTCGGGCGTTGAAGGCACGTGCAGGGTAACGATGTCGGATTTTTTGAGCAAAGCCTTTAAATCCTTTTCCTGTTTGGCATTGCCGAGAGGGAGTTTGGTCAGAATGTCGTAGTAGATAACGTTCAAACCCAAACCTTCCGCGAGAATCGAAACCTGCGAACCGATATTGCCGTAGCCGACGATTCCCAGAGTCTTGCCGCGAAGTTCAAACGCACCGGACGCATCTTTGAGCCAGGTTCCCTGATGAGCGGCGATATTCTTATCGGAAATCCGGCGAATGAGCATAACAGATAAACCGATGACGAGTTCCGCCACCGAGCGTGTGTTTGAATACGGAGCATTAAAAACCGCCACGCCTTTTTCCGTCGCGGCTTTTAAGTCAACCTGATTCGTCCCGATGCAAAAGCAACCGATGGCGAGCAATTTATCCGCCGCGTCCAGAACCTTTTCGGTGATCTGCGTTTTCGAGCGGATCCCGACGATGTGAACACCTTTGATCGCCTTGCACAGATCGTCTTCACTCAGAGCCTTCGAGAGTTTTTTGATATTCGTGTAACCGCTGGTTTTTAATTCTGCGACCGCCGAATCGCTGACGTTTTCGAGAAGCAGAATTTTAACTTTTTCACGCGGGTATGATGTCTGTTTGTTTTTCATAAAGAAGCGATTATAAACAAAATTTCGCCAACACCAAATTACGGGTAGCGGTTAAATTATTCTCGCATCTTTGTTGTTTTTATAAGAAAACGGTAAAATTTCTTCTTTGAGCTATTTTAAGATTTTATTTTATTTAACAGACATTATTTATTTGGAGAATTTATGAGCGTAGAAGTCGTAATGCCGCAGATGGGTGAATCTATTGCGGAAGGGACAATTTCAAAATGGTTAAAGCAGGTCGGTGATAAGGTCGAACGCGACGAGCCTCTTTTAGAGATTTCGACCGATAAGGTTGATGCGGAAGTTCCCGCTCCGCAAGCCGGGGTTTTATTGGAAATCCGGGCGGAAGAAGGTGAAACGGTCGAGGTTGATTCGGTCGTCGCCATTTTAGGCGAAGAGGGTGAGCAACCTGCCGCTTCAAATGGAAATGAAACTTCGGCAAGTGAAACCGATGCGAGCAGTGATAATCAGGGAATTGATGAAATCTCCGAGCATCCGTTGAAACCGGATGAAGCAAAGGTTGAAGAAACGGCGGTTGAGGCGACCGCTGAAGCGACTTCGGCTGACGTGTCTGCTGATGATAACTCTGTAACTTCCGAAACTCCTGAAACTTCGCCAACTTCCGTTGGTGAAGCAACTGAGGTCGTCATGCCGCAGATGGGCGAATCCATTGCCGAAGGAACGATTTCAAAATGGCTGAAAGCGGTCGGCGATAAGGTCGAACGCGATGAACCGCTGTTAGAAATATCGACCGACAAGGTTGACGCGGAAGTTCCTTCGCCCGTCGCGGGAACGCTTCTGGAGATCAAGGCCGAGGAAGGCGAAACGGTCGAGGTTGATTCGGTCGTCGCTTTAATTGGGGCAGAAGGAGCAGTGGCTCCGGCGGCGGCTCCGAAAACTGAAACTCAAGCCCAGGCGGAAACTCCAAAACCTGAAGAACCGAAAGCCGACGAAGGCAAAAGTTACGATTATCAAAGCATCGAAGCGGGCGAAAAACCCGATACATCTTCAAACGGCCACGACAAACCGCTCGGCGAACAGACCGTTGACGAATTACGCCGCCGCCGAAGCAGTCCGCTCGTCCGCAACATCGCCAAAGAACACAACATAGATATTTCGCAGATTCCGGGCACGGGAATGAGCGGCCGTGTGACGAAAAAAGATATATTATCGTTTATCGAATCCGGTGCGGCGGTCAAACCGCAAGACTTGTTAAGCAAAACAGCGACGGCGACTCCTTCGGCGGAAACTCCGCAGACACCGCCAACTCAACCCGTCGTTCAACCCGCCCAACCGACCGAATACAAAGCACCGCAGGTAACTTCGGCGGTCGGCGATCGGGTCGAACCGATGTCGGTGATGCGTAAGAAGATCGCCGAACATATGACGTTCTCGAAGCAGACTTCGGCTCACGTAACATCAGTTTATGAAATTGATATGACGAATGTGGCGAAGTTCCGCGACCGGAACAAAGCGGAATTTCAAAACCGCTACGGCACAAAATTGACCTATATGCCGTTTATCTTTCAGGCCGTCACGAATGCTCTGCGGAAGTTCCCCGTCGTTAATTCACAGGTTGCGGGTGATCAGATCATTTACAAAGGCGACGTAAACTTGGGGATGGCGGTCGCTTTGGACTGGGGTTTGATCGTTCCGGTTATCAAAAAAGCCGATTCACTT
>JBGTRS010000644.1:0-2427 GCA_041940665.1 Pyrinomonadaceae bacterium
GAACGCTTTCTTCGACAAAAGAATCCTGCCAGACCTTATTTAAAAGCTCGTCTTTCGTAACGATCTCGCCCCGGTTTTCGACCAGCACGCAGAGCAGTTCGACTGCTTTGGCGGGCAGATGCACAGGCTCGTCCTCGAACCACAGAACCTTTTTTTCAAGATCCAGCCTAAACTTGTCGAATCCCCGTAAATATTTGCCGTTACTACTCATAACCGCGAAAAGAAATTTTTAAGAAATTTATAAGAAAAACATAAAGACTTTTCTATTCCCGTTCATTTACATTTCGAACATTCCGATTTTTTTGTTGGGTGAAAGCATTTTATCCGATGTTATGCCAAAAGCCAAGAAAATTTTTTTGCTGCGCGAACGCCGAGAAACGTGGCGCGTTAGGTTTGGAAAACCAAAACGCGGATTTTGCTGTCAATGCCAAGAAGAAACAACCTGGTTGAAATGTTCGGAGGCGGCTCGATTTTCAGATTTGAGCGAGCGAGAGATTTTCCGCTTAGCTGAAAATGAAGTAATCCATTTCGACGAATCGGATTTGAAATTACTTCTCATTTGCGAACGTTCGCTCGATAATTTTCGCTCAGACCGAAAACGATAAAAAGCGGAGGCGCGCAAATTTTTAACCGGAATATTTTTATTTAGGAAGGAAAAATCAAATGAGTGAAACACGCAAAGCGATAGAACAGATAATCGAGCGTTGGATGGCGGCTTTCAACAGCGGAGACGCTGCCGGAGTCGCCGCTTTATATACCGAAAACGCGCGGATGATGCCGCCGGACGACGCAACGTATAACGGGCGCGAAGGCGTTCAAGCCGTCTGTCAGGGCGCGATGGACGCGGGAATCAAAAATTGCCGTCTCGAAACCGTCGAACTTGAAGAATACGGGGAAACGGCAGTCGAGATCGGCAAAGCGACTTTAACGATCCAAACGGATGGCGGCGATGAATCTACGGAATTTATGAAATATGTCGTCGTTTGGAAAAATGACGGCGGCGCGTGGCGGCTGCATATTGACATCTGGAACGGTGCCGAGCTGACGCAGTGAAACGGCTTTTATAAAACTGTTCTCAGATTCAGACCTGGAATTACTACAGGTTTGCCGCCATTGCTTCCAGGCTGAAAACAAACCCGATAATTATTCCGGTCAAAGGAACTTTTATGCTTCAAAAATCAAATCAACTAAAGGAGTACAAAAAACAATGTCCAACAACCGAAAAATCAACTTTTTACCTGGCATTTGTAGCTTTTTCTGATTGGCAATCCCGACGCTCGGCGGCGAGTAAGTCCCGTTTAAAGGCACTTTAACCGGACAGGTCATTGCCGTAACGCCTGTGGATGATTCGCATGTGCAGTTTGATGTTCTGCTCTCAGGCAGAGCGATACAATTAGGCAAATTCACCAGAGAAGAACAGGTTATTCAAAACACCGAAAACGGAACCTACGTCGGGAGCTACACACGGAGAGCCCCAAACAGCGACACGGTTTCGGGGACGTTTGTCAGGCAATTAATTTCGACATCAACGCCCGGAGTTTTTGACAATTTCGAGACTTCGCTGATCACAGGCGGAACGGGACGCTTTTCCGGCGTCGTCGGCAGCACAACCGCCGGCGGACAGTTGAATGCGATAACCGGTGCGTTCCTGTTTCCGTTTGAAGGCACGATTTCGAGCGTGGGGCAAAACAAATATCAGTAGCGGCATGGACGACGGTATGAAGTCGGCTTCGATATTGTCGTCAGTTTATCAAAATCTGCAACAACCAAGGCCCGACCGAAGGACAAGCCACGCGCATCGTTGCCGGTTCGTAAACTTAACAAATTTGGGTAGGGTTACGGATTCGGGCGTTTTCAATAATTTAACTGTCCGAATCATTAAAAGAGAGGAAAGATATGAAAAAAAGATTTCTTTTGATTGCTTGTCAGATTATCGTTTTGTTTTTTCTGAGCCAGACTGCTTTATCACAACCAACCGAATTTACCTATCAAGGTCGGTTGCTGAGCGGAGGCTTGCCTGCCAACGGCAGTCACGATTTTGAATTCAGACTGTTTAGCGATTCCGAAAGCAATACGCAAATCGGCAGTAAGATTTCATTAAATGCCGTTAATGTCAACAATGGCGTTTTTTCAGTTCGGCTCGATTTCGGAAATCAGTTTCCGGGCGAGAATCGCTACCTGGAAATTCGTGTGCGACAGCCGGGACAAGACTTTTTTACCGTTTTGAATCCTTTGCAAGCCATTACGAGTTCGCCGTATGCGATAAAAAGTTTGAATGCGGAAAATGCAAATAATTCCACTGTTGCGGCAATGGCGATCAACTCCCAACAACTTGGCGGTGTGTCAGCCAATCAATTTGTATTAATCAATGATTCAAGACTTTCAGATGCCAGAAATCCCCTGCCAAACAGCCCTAACTATATTCAC
>JBGTRS010000645.1:0-2421 GCA_041940665.1 Pyrinomonadaceae bacterium
CAAAGCCCGGGCCGCCGCCCGTCCGACCTTGCCGCCGCCGAGGATCAAGACCGCTTCCTGACGGGCTTCTTCAAAGCCGAGAAAATCTTTGAGTTTGGCAATCTGTTCATCCGTTCCGACGGCGACCGGCACGCAAAAATCGGTCAGAACCTTTTGCGGGTCGGCCGACATCAGATGCCCGCGTTCCCAGACACCGATGATATTAACGCCGGTTTCGCTCCTGATGTCAGTATCGGATAATTTTTTTCCGGCTACTTCCGTATGAAGAACCGTGAATTCGAAAACCTTCCATTCGTCGAGTTGACCGATGATCTTGATGCGTTCCTGACCGATGCTGATGCGGTTGGCGAGATGTTCGCCGAGCTGTTGTTTTAAGGGCAGGACATGCGTCGCTCCGCTCAGTTCGAGGATATCTATCGAGTCTATATTGGCGGCGATGGCGGCGGTCGGAACATCGGGAGCGATCTCACGGATGGTCAGAATAATATTGGAATTGGTCGTGTCTTCGGCATTGGCAAAGATCAGCCGGGCTTTTTCGGCACGCACCCTTTCATACGTCAGACGGCTATCGACATTTCCGAAGATCACCGAGATTCCGTCCTGTTGCAACTGAGCCGCTCTTGCCGAATCGTCTTCGATAACAAAATACGGGATGTTATTATGTTCCAGCCGTTCGATGAGATTCGGGGCGATCGAATCATACCGGCAGATGATGACGTGATCTTCCGTATCTTCGGGAACCATCCGCGGTGCCTGCGTGTGAATTTGAGCTTCCAGCCAGGGAGCGTAAAAAAAGCGGATAAAGGCAAACGGGAGCATGATCAAAAGCAGGATGATTCCCGAAAGCAGAACGATCATACTGAAGAATTTGCCGAGATCACTATGAAACGTGATGTCGCCGAAGCCGAGCGTACTCATCACCGTCAAAGTCCAGTAAAAACCCGTCATCCACGAGAATTGCCGGTCTTCATAGAGCATTATGAAGTGGAACAAGATTGAGAAAACTAAAATAGTGATGGTCAGAAAGACGACATATTTTGAAAGGGCTCTGATATTTTGCCGCGTTTCGTTCTGACTCAGGAAATAGGTGACTTGCGTTGCTAGAAATTTCATCTGTGATAAATTTGATTAACGGGGCTTGAATAAAAGTTATACTATTTTAGAAAATACTATATTATAGCGGAAGAACAAATACAGACGGAAGAATTTAAGTTTTACTTTTGGAGAGAACGAAATATGAAAAAGACACTTACCATCATAACCGTCATATTAACCTTTTGCCTGATCGGTTTTGCTCAGGAAAATGCTGACGATGCTAAAGGAATAACAGTAGCAAAAGAAATTCGTCCGGCCGATGAAGGCAGGATTTCCGGAGAAACGAAAGAATATGAAGTTTATGGAAATAATCTCGATTACTTGCTCAAACTCGCCAGACCGGAATTGACATTGGTTTTTGGAGCGGATGAAAAGTTCAATATCGAATCAAAAAAAGATATTAGAAAGATTTTGGATTCCCATTGGGAGGAAGCATTAAAGTTTTATTACGGAAACGAAATAAAAAAATCACCTGATCCGGAAACTCAAAAGAATGAAATGTTGCTTTTCAGTTCTCAAACCTTGTTTGCAAATGATTTATTGCAAAAAGAAACCGTCAAAGCACCGAACGGAAAGAGAAATATCTCAAAAGGTGAAGCTGACGGAATGCTTGACTATTTAAATAAAGCGGCGTTTGGGGTTATTGAAAAGGCGAAAAATGCAGGCGGTGCCTATACGGAACTCAAGGTAACAAAAAAGACATTTGCAAGTATCGGCAATTGCCGGGAAGACTCCGGAGAGACCAAATTAAGAGTTACTTTTGATAAGTCCGCACAAATTTCGGCGGTAAAGGTCGAACAATCATCCGGTTGTTTGGAATTCGATGAAAATGCTCTCCGGGCCGCTTCGCAAATAAAGTTTGAACCTGCTAAAACCGGTGAAGAACCGATAACCGTGACAAAAACAATTGTTTATCATTTCAGAAGAAACTAGGATGCCATCATTTTACGAAGTCATGATCGAACGCAATTTCTCGTCCGCCCATCAGTTACGCGGCTATAAGGGGAAGTGCGAAAATCTGCACGGTCATAATTATAAGATAGAAATTTACGCGAAGGGTGAAGAATTGAATAACATCGGTCTGCTCATTGATTTCGGCGATCTCAAAAAAGCGGCGGACGAGATAGTTAAATATTTAGATCACCGCAACCTCAATGAACTTCCGCCGTTTGATGAAGAACTGAATCCTTCGGCGGAAAACTTAGCCGCCTATATCTGCGAATACTTGAACTCGCGGGTCGGCGATGAACGGGTCAAAGTCTATAAAGTCCGCTGTTATGAAACGCCGACTTCGGTAGCGACTTTTCAGATCGAATAAAAAAAATC
>JBGTRS010000646.1:0-2420 GCA_041940665.1 Pyrinomonadaceae bacterium
TCGCGGATCGTCCCGAGTTTGCCGATCGCAAGGCGACGAAGATGATCGACGGCAAAGAGGTGACCGGCTGGTTCACCGAGGATTTCACGCTCGCCGAGCTCAAGACGCTGCGCGCGCGTCAGCCCTTCGACGGGCGGCCAAAGGATTATGACGGCCAGTTCGAAATTCCGACCTTCGAGGAACTGCAGCATTTCCTGAAGCACGGAAGTCCGCACCGCGCGCTGCGCAAGGGCTTTCCCGAAGTCATCTTCGGCGAAGGCAAAACAAAAGAGCAGATCGCCGGAATTTTTGAGAAACTGATCGAAAAAAGTCCGAACGTTCTGATCACGCATACCGATGCGGAAACATACGGCGTCATCCGCAACGTCTTCACCGAAGCCGAATGGCACGAACAAGCGAGGCTTATCCGTGTTTTTCGCGAAAAAAAAGATCTCGGCGTCGGCGAAATTTCGGTCGTGACGGCCGGAACGAGTGATATTCCCGTGGCGGAAGAAGCGGCCTTGACGGCAGAGACGATGGGCAACCGCGTCAAAAGAATTTGGGACGCGGGTGTGGCCGGCATTCACCGCATCTTATCGGAAAGGGAAATCCTGCAAAACTCGCGGGTCGTCGTGGTCGTTGCCGGCATGGAAGGAGCTTTGCCGTCGGTCGTCGGCGGTCTCGTTAAAGTTCCGGTCATCGCCGTTCCGACGAGTATCGGTTACGGTGCTTCCTTAAACGGAATCGCCGCTCTTTTGGGGATGCTCAACTCTTGTGCTTCCAATGTAACGGTGGTAAATATTGATAACGGTTTCGGAGCGGGATTCGTCGCCAGTTTGATCAACCGTCAATGGGAAGAGTCAGGAAGTAAAAAGTAAAAAGGTAAAAGGAAAAAAAGTCCTTAAACAATATGATAAAAAATAATCTCAGATTTCCGGTTTTAGGTTTGATGATACTCTTGATTCATTTCGCTCAAACCGAAGGTTTCGGTCAAAAAGACCCGAATTTACAGCAGATTTACGGCGATGCCAAAGACCGCAAGGGAAAACGGCCGATCATCATCGTGCCGGGTATTCTCGGTTCGGAGATCGTCAACAAAGATACGGGCGAGAAGGTCTGGTTCAGTCTTGGACGTTCAAAGGATGACGATCTGCGTTTGCCCGTCGCTCTGAATCCGAAAGCGAGCAGGGACAATCTCGTGCCGGGCGATGTTCTTCGACGCGTCGAACTGAAACTTCTGCCGGATGTCAAGGTTTATCAAAAACTGATCGAAACCCTGCAAACTTACGGCGGTTATGAAGAGGCAAAATGGGACGAGCCGCCCGAAAGTCTCGATGATAAATTCTTTGTTTTTCCGTATGACTGGCGGCGGGACAACGTCGAAACGGCCCATCTTCTGCTCGAAAAGATCGACAAACTCCGCAGAGATACAAAGCAAGCGGATGCAAAATTCAATCTGCTCGCTCATTCGATGGGCGGACTTGTTTCGCGTTACGCCGTGATGTACGGCAAAGCGGATCTGCCGGACGGAAAACCCGTGCCGAACTGGTCGGGCGAATCTTATTTCAACAAAATCTTTCTTTTCGGAACACCGAATGAAGGGGCGGCGACGGCTTTGGAGACGATCCTCAAGGGACGCTCGTCCTTGGGCGGAAGCGTTGATCTGCCGTTTGTCCGCAACCTTTCACCACTCGATATTGCGACGATGCCGTCGGTCTTTCAGCTTTTGCCGCACCGCCGGACAACCCGCTTCTTTGACGAAGAGTTGAATCCGCTGACGGTTGATCTTTTCGACATCAAGACCTGGAAGGAATACGGCTGGGCGATCTTTGAAAAACCCGATACGTTCAAAGGACTTTCCGAAGCCGAGGTCGGGCGGTTCGAGGAATATTTCTCGATCGTTCTGCGGCGGGCCGAAAAATTTCACGATGCCTTGGATGCCGCGAGTTCAAAGCGGGTCTCGGTCGGAATGTTCATCATCGGCAGTGATTGCAAGGAAACTCTCGATGCCGTCGTCATTTACAAGGATGAGAAAACCCAAAAATGGGTGACTTTAATGAAACCCGATTCGTTCAAAAATTCCAAAGGCATCAAGATCACGGGTGATCAACTGAAAAAAGTTATGCTCAAACCGGGTGACGGACAGGTGACGAGAAGTTCGCTGCTGGCCGAAACGCTTGCCGCCAACCGCCGCCGCAGTAATCTTTTCGATTCCGCATTGCCTTTGACTTACGCTCTTTTCATTTGCGAAAAACACGAGGATATTACCAGCAATCTGACTGTTCAAAATAATTTTCTGACGGCTTTGATAAGCGAGGCGAGTAAATAAAGTAAAAAGGTGAAAAGGTGAAAAAATTTTGTAACTAATGACAAACTGAAATTACGCAAAGAGATTTAACTGTGGATATTTCATAACTTATCATTTCAGTTTAGTTGTTGAT
>JBGTRS010000647.1:0-2417 GCA_041940665.1 Pyrinomonadaceae bacterium
AACCGCTTCCGGCCTGGGCGGTGACCTTTAAAAATGATCTGACCGTTTATCTGTCGGCGGAAAACGGACAGATCGGAGCCTTCCGCACGGACAGTTGGCGAGTTTTCGATTTCCTCTGGATGCTACACACAATGGATTTTTACGGCCGGGACAATATCAATAATTATGCCTTGCGGGGCTTTTCGATCCTTGGAATCACGACGATTTTTTCGGGGTTTTTATTGTTTTTTGTGAGTTCAAAGTTTTTTAGACGGATTCTTTTTGCAAGGAAAAAAATCAATTAGCCGGTTAGCCTTTTATAACTTGCCACTAGCTTCAGCTAGTGGTTCAGATTTAATAATTTCTTCGGCTTTAGCCAAACTTCTAAAATAGAAATGTTCCGATTGGCTTTAGCCTAATTTTCGCTAAAGCAATAAGGATGATTGATTATTTCTTTGATTTTGGCTAAAGCCTTTTTTATCTACATTTTCATCCACTAGCTGAAGCTAGTGGCAAGTTAAAGCAAATTTTTGACAATACTACACTTTTACCTCAAGCCGAATTTCTTCCCGCGTTGATGATGCCGAATGAACACCGCACGATCAATTTTTCATAATCACTTCTCGAACCGATTTTATCTTCACGGATTTTCGTCAAAGCGTATTGCTGAATCGTCGTTAAAGGCAGAACGATCTTTTCACGCATTTTGACCGAGGATTGAGCGACCGGGAAATCGGTCATAAATGTCGTTTTCTGCGTGATGATGCCTAAGAATTTATAGGAAAGTTCGTATTCCTGATAAATCTTTTGCCAGAGTTTGCCGTAAGTTTCATCGTTCTTAAGATGCTCGGTAAGCGGGAAAAACGTCTTTTGCATCGCCATTTCGCAGTTGTCTATCAAGGCTTTGAAAAATTGGTTTGAGCCGTAGAGTTCGGTTATTTCAGAGAGTTTTCCCTGCGAGTCCATTTCTTTT
This sequence comes from Pyrinomonadaceae bacterium, assembly GCA_041940665.1. Classification (GTDB taxonomy): domain Bacteria; phylum Acidobacteriota; class Blastocatellia; order Pyrinomonadales; family Pyrinomonadaceae; genus Aridibacter. The sequence goes on from JBGTRS010000647.1 coordinate 953, forward strand.
AAGGCCGTTCCGACACCGTAAAAACCCGGCACGTTCTGCTTCATCTGACTCCACGCACCGACGAACGGAATGGCCCGAAGCGTGTCAAGCGATAACTTCGTCGAAGCACCGCCGCGTTTCGCGGGACGCGAACCGATATTTGTTTGAGCATAGAATTTTAAAGGGCTGACGTTTTCGAGATAATCAAGAAATATCGGATCATTTTTTAATTCCGAATAAGCCGCAAAACTCGTTTTGGCCAGGTCTTTCATCAAAGCTTCTTCTCGTTCCGTGAAAGTTTCCGCTTTTTCGGAAAAGATCGTGTTGTAAATTCCGGCGTTAAGAAGCTGTTCGATATTGTATTGAGCCGCGTCGATCGTGCCGAAGTTTGAAGAAACGGTTTGTCCCTGCACGGTCAGTTCGATGGCTTTATCGGAAATATTTTCGCCCATCGAGGCGTAGAATTTATGCGTTTTTCCGCCGCCGCGGGCGGGCGGGCCGCCGCGTCCGTCAAAGAAAATTACGTCAACGCCGAACTTACGCGACACTTTTGTGAGTTCGTCTTTCGCTTTATAAATTCCCCAGTTCGCCATCAGATAGCCGCCGTCTTTCGTCCCGTCGGAAAAACCGAGCATGATCGTCTGCGTATCTCGTCGGCGTTTTAAGTGTTCGCGGTAAGTTTTGTTTTCATAAAGCCGTCGCATCGTTTCGGCGGCTCTATTTAAATCTTCGACCGTTTCAAAAAGCGGAACGATATCGATGCTCAAATTTTCCTTCTCCCAACCGCCGAGCAAGAAAAGGCCGAAAACCTCGATGACGTTCAAGGGAATTTGCGAATGCGAGATGATATAGCGATGACAGGCCGCTTCGCCGTTTTGGTTTTGAATTATTTTAACGGCTTTGATGTTTTTGAAAGTATCTTTGGTAAGTTCGTCTTCAAAGATTTCTTCGTCAATTTCGGGTTGCAGATTTAAGAGAATTTCAATCCGTTCGTCTTCGCTCAATGCCGTAAAGTTTTCCGGCAGAATAGCGGTTTTTTCGGCGATCTGTTCGTAGATATTCCGGTGGATGGAACTATCTTGCCGTATATCCAGGGACGCGAGATGGAGGCCGAAAAGTTCGACCTTGTAGATCAGGTTTTCCAGAAGATGCACGAACAAGCCGTTGTGTTTGGTGAGCAGAGTTTCACGCATCCTATTTAGCGAGTCCAAAATTTCCCGTTTTGTTAGATGTTCATTTTCATCTGCTTGAAAAGCGTTTTTGTAGAGTGTTCCGACAAATTCGGCGAGTGGGGTTTCGATGCCGGAAAAAGTCAAACGGCGTTGCAGAAATCTGGCGTCTTTGTAATAACTTCTAAGAACGGCACGGCGTAATTCTTCGGCGACCTTTGCGGTCGTCTCGACCGTCACGAACGGATTTCCGTCGCGGTCGCCGCCCGACCAAAAGCCCATTTTGATGAGGTTTGAGATGTCTATCTCCTCATCGG
>JBGTRS010000648.1:0-2417 GCA_041940665.1 Pyrinomonadaceae bacterium
CCCACAAACTTCCCCACATCATCGAACGCAGGAATTCATCTTTTTCATTTTGGATATTTTCCAAAATATATTTTTTGCTCCGCTCATCCAGCAGAAAAATTCCGTAGCCGTAATCTTGGTAGTTTGGGAAAATAAATTTTGGAGTTGGGTCTGAAAGTCCTTTACATTTATTGCTTGAATAAAAAGGTTTTTCTTTATCATCAAAATCTAGTTCTTGAATTCGCTCACCAATTCCTAATCCATTTTTTTCAAACAGAATAAAAGTCTTCAATCGCATTTTCCAATTTGGTTCATCTCCAAAATTGTTAGATTGTTCTAGAGAGTAATTTGAAATGCAATTATAAAATTTATCATTTGCTTTGGTTTTTATAATCGGCAATCCTTTTTGCTTTACCCAAGTTTCTGACCAATTTTTAATATCTGCTATTTTATTCACTTTATTCGTAACTACCCTTACGCCAATTGGAGAAGTGCTTGCAATTTGGAATTCTTTCACCAAATCCGACCATTCGGCGTTGGCAAATTCGTGTTTTTTCAGAAATGAACGGACTGCTTTTTGAAATTCTTTTTCGCCCAAGTAAAATTCGGCTTGACGTAAGAATCCGGGTGCTTTTTGATAGACGATGTTGCCGTAGGCGGATTTGGCAGCACTTAAATTCGGGAGTTCCTGATAGATCGGCGTTGTGCCTTTGGTTACGTCCGTGGCGTAGGCGAGCGGTTTGGTTCTTTCGTAGAAAATTTTCCAGGCGTTGTATTCCGGCATGACCTTTTCCAACGTCTTATACGCCATAAATGTCGCAAAGCCTTCTTTGAGCCAGAGATCGTCAAACCATTTCATCGTTACCGTATCGCCGAACCATTGATGAGCGTTTTCGTGAAAGAGCAAAGTAGCCCGCGAAATGTAATTATTCGCCGTCGGTTCGGTCGGAAAAATGATCGAACTCTCCCGCAAAAACGTCGCTCCGGCGTGTTCCATCCCGCCGAACGGAAATTCGGGAATCAAAACCAGATCGTATTTCGGAAAAGGAAATTTGTAATCAAAATAATCTTCGAGGTATTTGATGGATTCACGATTCAGGCGAAAAACTTCATAAGCGTGGGGAAGAAATTTTTCTGCTTGGGATTTTCTTACATAAATTGAGTGATTCGATATTTGTTCAGTTGTCTTATTTTTTTGCTTTTCAATTTCGCAACCACTCAATACGCGATTTTCTTTATTATCTGATGCCCAAACTGGTTTAATAGGCATCCATGGAACAGCAATGTCATAAAATCGGTTATTGTAACTTTTGATTTCCAAATTAGGTGGTGATGTAAAATCACAATCTTTAAATTCAGCAAAAGCACCAACTGCAAATGCAAAAACGTAGGTGCTGATCGGTTTCGATTCTTTGAATACATAACCTAACTTTCCATTCATTGGATGATCAGGAACATGATGAGGAGCGATTAAAATACTGTCACCTAAAGAATTACTTTTTACTTTCCAATCTTGTGGCGTAATAATTTCCAATTTAAATTTTGCCTTCAAATCCGGCTGGTCAAAAACTGGAAATGCCGTGCTGGCGTCGGACGGGACGAAAAGCGAATAGATATATTCCGCACCGTCTTCTTTATCAATGTAGCGGGTGATCGCCGAACCACTGCTTTTTATGGGTGAAGCAAATTCGATTTTGATAATATTTTCGCCTCTTTTTAGAAAATTGTTTGAAATGATTATGTGTTCATTCATAAAAAACCAATCAAGATCGCTCGAACCTTCGATCGGAGTTTTGCCGTTTACTTCAAGCACTTTCGCGTAGGGGTTATGTTCATCCTTTTCAAATTGCGTCGTCCGCCAATCTAAAATCAGATTATTTTTTGCACCTGCATCCGAAAGATCAACTTTGATTTCAATGTTCCCTTTCATCAAAGGAGCATTTTTCTCGATGGTTAAATCGAGTTTATAGCGGACATCGGAATAATTTTCAGCCCGCCATTTCGCCAACCTTTGCGAAACGCCTTTTTCGACCGGCGGAATGTTTTGTGAAAAGTTTGAAACGGACATCGTTATTAAAAGCAAGGCGAATATAAAAAATCGTAAAAACATAAAAGAATCCTCTCGGAGATAATTTACCACAGAGCCGTAGGAGTGTAAGCATTCCTGCTTGCAAGTTCGCTGATTTTCTAAAGTGTCAGTAGCCCGACCGTCAGGAAGGGCTTTAAGATCAACATTCCCGGAAGCCGCTCCCTGACGGTCGGGCTACTGACACTTTGTAAAAACTTAGGCGGCAAGACCTCTCCAAAGGTTGCCGCCTGTCAGTAATTTTATTGAGTATGTTTTTATAAATTAAAATTAAAGCTGATAAATCCCGTTGCCTTAACAGGTTGACCGTCCCGCATAAAGGGTGTGAACTGCCATTTTCTGATGGCATCCG
>JBGTRS010000649.1:0-2417 GCA_041940665.1 Pyrinomonadaceae bacterium
AACTTTCATTCGTCGCGCAATACGAACAAAGCTCTCTGAGCAACGTAACGCGCAAACGCAATAATTTCAGTTTCGAGATACGTTTGAGAAGAAGATTTTAAGAATGCGTAAGAGAGTTTGCTGTCCATTTCCATTAGACCACGTCACACTTTTACAAAACATCTCACATAATTCCGGTTTTGAGCTTGTGCAAATCGGTGATGTTATAACGAAAGAGCGGTGTGTCTATCTCCCCTTCATATCTTTGAGTATATTTATTCCAGGAGGTTGTCCCCGGATTGGTAGTTTGTAACATCTCGTGAGCGATATACATCGGATTATTAAAGTCCCGGTTGATTCTTCCGTTCGGTTCAATGTCGCCCGCGTTCCCATCACCGGATCGGCGGTCGTCCATCGTATTCCGCCCGCATCATTCTGTTTGGCGATCACCGCTCCTCCGGCATAGATTTTCGAATTTTAGAGTTTTTTAACTCTTTTGGATCAATATCCGGTGTTGTCCAGCAAATGTCTTGTCCAATCCTTGTAGTTATTTCCAAAACGAATTTGCTACCAATGTAAAACTCAAGTCTTCCTTTTTGCGAGTCGCTTCTTCCTCCGGTAGCTGTTACTATTCTTTTAGCATCAAAACCTAAAACTTCTTTGAGCCTGAAAGCCGCTCCTTTTAATCTTAGGTCGCTTAAGTCATATTTCTCATTTTTACCAATCCAAGAAATTACAAAAATACGCTCATTATTTGTATTTGCTTCTTTAACTATGCCCTCCATAAAAACACCAACATCATCACAAGCTGGATCATCATATTTGTAGGGAAAACCTTCTTGCCCATTTGTGTGTATGCTATACAATACAGTCAAAGCGAGTAAGAGAATTGATTTATATAGAAATCTTTTTTCTTGTATTTTGAAAATCATTTTAAACCCTCAAATTTTACCATCCGCAAAATATCTTTCGCGGATCTATTCTAATATTCCTAGATTTATCCGAGAAGAAAACAATGTGGGTATGCGTATAAAATGTTTCCCCGTCTCTTTTTCCATCAACGTATTTTGGTTGTGCTTTACCCGTAGCCCCTCCAGCACCGCCAACAAAACCAATTTCTGCTAGATTTCCAGCTCCTGGATTAGTTGGTTTGGATGGTACTCCATCCTTATTAAAGGTTCCGGCGTGAACAAATTCTATTGTTATACTACCGTAATTTAAAATTATCCCAGAGTTGCCACCTGTGAAATAAGTACTGGAACTTACCCAACCGCCGGGAGCAAATAGTGGAACATCATTTCTCAGTGAACCTTGTTCATCTGTATAAGTATGGATAATTCCCCCATTTTCATAATTTCTAACAAGTTTTCCATTTTTTTTATGATACGGAACAGTTCCCGGCGTTGCGCTATGTGAATAACCAGTGCCGAAAGTTCTATCTATACCGTTAATATCCAGACCTTTTTCCATAGCTTTAGCAAAGCCGCCAAATATTCTGGATAATTTGAAGTCGCAATCCTCATCTGAAAGTTTTTCATCAGAAGTAAAAAAATGGAAAGGTGATTTCCAATCATCAATTCCCCCGACATCCGCGCCTCTAAAATCAGGGATTTCAGGTGCTTCCGGTATTTTGGTAGTAACTGTTGCGACTTCCTCGCATTGCGCTTCTCCATTTTCCACCGGACATTTCTTCTTTTCATCTTTCTTGTCCTTTTTGGAAGTTGATTTTAAGGCATAGGTCAGCATCGTATCCGACGGCGAATTGTATATCGGATCGAATTTCGGCAGCGGCGAATCCGCATAAGTAACAATAAATTTAACCGAAAACTCATCTTCCCATGGCAGTTTGCTTCCCGCTTCCATCAATGCTTTTTTCTGACAATGCCACGGCATCCCTTGAAATCCGCCCCAAAATCCTCGCAGGTTTTCACTACATTGCCATTCCGGGTCTGAGGCTCTGTAAATCGGTTCATAGATCGGCGGCGGCGGATCGTTGTCCAGATCGGGGTCAACAAAAGCTACCTTTTGTCCTAACGGTTCATATTCTTCCTTCAGATTCTGCGTTCCCCAACTGTAATAGCCGAACTTCGCCCGTGTTCCCATCACCGGATCGGCGGTCGTCCATTCCACTTCGTCCACATTATTCTGCTGTGAATCGAGCCGCCGCTTCTGTTTGGCGATCACCGCGCCTCCGGCAAATACCTTGGTTTCAAGTTTTCTGCCGTCCTTATCGAGCAGTGTCAGACTGTTGCCCAAAACCGCCGACCAGACCTGATAATGGAGGGTTTCGGCTTCGAGCGGCGTTGACGGCGGCGGATCGTTGACGTGATAATGCCGGTAACCTTCCTTTTCGATCACCGGGCGACCTTCGCCGTCAGAAATCTGTTCGGTCTTTTTCTGCTGAATGACATTCAACTGTCCGCCGAATTTGCCTTTCA
>JBGTRS010000650.1:0-2412 GCA_041940665.1 Pyrinomonadaceae bacterium
CTAGTTTGAATTTATAGCTCTTTCTTATGCCCCTTAAACGAATCATCGCCAAAATTAGCTCCATCATAATGCGTATGATTCGCGGCGCTTGACTAATATAGGAGGCTATTGTCTTGATGATAGTTCATTTCCGTCATGTTTAGATTGGGCTTTGCTTTTGCGGAGGAGATGTGGGCTATATTCATAGTTATAATTCTTTCTAATTAATTTGAATTTCTATGTATTTTAAAATATGAATAATTAATTACATAAACCATGTTTCATCTTATAATATGTTATGTTTTAATATACTTAAATGCTATCTTACAGCAAACAAGAAATTGATAATTGATAAATGCACAGCCCGCGTTCTTATTATCAAAAACGCTCGGCACTATTAAACAAACTCCTGATTCTCTTTTTATGTATCAGAACCGAGTTTCGGCAGACGCACGATAAACGTGCTTCCCAAACCTTCGCCCCGGCTTTTGACGAAAATCTTGCCGTTGTGTTTTTTGATGATCGAGCGGACGATGTAAAGCCCCAAGCCCGTTCCTTTCGTCGTTTGCGTATAATCATTCTGGACGCGGTAAAAACGCTTGAAAATTCTCTTTAATTCTTCGGGCAAGATGCCGATGCCGCGGTCTTTTATATGGATCTCGATAAATTTCATCTGGCGGATCCTCGTTTTTACCGATATTTCCGGCTCGCCGTTCCCGGAGTATTTGACGGCATTATCGAGCAGATTTTCAAACGCGGTTCGCAGTTCCCGCTCGTCGCCGGAGATAAAAGTTCGGGGCGGAACTTCGCCGACCTTGACCGATTCGGCTTCGAGTTTATAGCGGATGCGGATCAGATCCGCACATTCGTTGAGCATTTCGCCGACATTGATTTTCGTAAAATTCAGTCCGCCTGATTTTTCCCGCGATTTACTCGCCTGCAAAACCAATTCCACCGTCGTCAAAAGCCGGTCGCTGTCGGCGAGCATCACATCGTAAAATTCCTCGCGTTTTTTTTCATCTACCTCTCTGGCCTTTAAGGTTTCAAGATAAAGCTTTATGGAAGCGATCGGCGTTTTCAGCTCATGCGTGACGGCATTTAAGAAAGCATCCTGCTGTTCGTTCTTTTTTATTTCCCGCACGAGAAAGGTCGTATTTAAAACCAACCCCGTGATGATCAGTGCAAAAAAGACGATGCCGAAAACAAGCAGAGCGATCTGTTGCAAATTCAAAAGAATCCACCCGACATTCAAAGCGACCGCAAAGGCGATCAGACAAATGCCAAGAACGAGAAAAAAGATTGTGGATTTTCTACGACGCATACTGCCAAGTTAGAGACAAATTTATCCACAGTAGATGAACACAGATACACACGGATTTTTCAGATTTTTAGAAATGGAATTTCGATAAATTAAATTATCTGTGTTCATCTACTGTGGATAAATATAGAGTATTTCTTTTATCTATCCAAAACATCAAAAGCCTTCAAGCGTTTGCCTTCCGCCGAATAGAGCAGACCGCTCACCTCATCGGTCGTAAAACGGACGTCGGGACTTTCGGCGAGAATGTATCTGGCGTCCTGTCCGGTATGGATATTCACGCCGATCAAGCCTTTGCGGTCGAACGGTTCGGGAAGATCGGTATAAAAATACATATAGTTGCCGCGAAAGGCGGCGAGTCTTTGCCGCCGCAGAAAATAATCGGAAAGTTTTTCGAGCTGACGGGCCGGATCGAGCCGTTCGAGAAGACTTTCCTGCACGTCCCGGCCCGCCGGCGTCACGCCGCGGATGCCATTTCCGCGGACAACTTGCAGTCCCCGCACGCGGTTTAAGAAATCCGGATTTCTCGAAGCGAGGCCGAAAACCCTGATGCTGTTTCCGATGTAATTATTGGCGGAATTGCTTGCCAAAGTCGTTAGGTCAAACGCCGAAAAGCGGGTCTGCAAACCCGACCAGCGAAATGAAAGGGCGGAACGGGCAAGGCTCGCCCCGCGAAAGAGATTCAGAGCCGAAGTCGCCAGACCGCCGTAGCGGAAATAAAGGGCGGTTGCCCTGAGAGCGATTCCGGCCATGACGCGAAAAACTCCGCGGGAAGGCGGTTTGTGTCTGACCGACCAGACGGGATTTAATTTTCCCCGGTCGTTTTTCAAATCCGCAATTTGAAAAGCCGCAAGCGTATCGCGTCCGCCGATGACGGCTTCGCGGTTTTCGTTGAGCAAAACAAATTGAGCATCTTTGACCTTATGTTCGGATTTTCTGAGCCGTTCGCCGCTTTTCGCATCGATCGAAATGAGATCATCGCTATCGGCGATCAGAATCGTTTTTTCATCGGCGAACACAAAATTCGTCAAGCCCTTGTCCGCACCTTTATAACGCCAGAGTCGTTCGCCCGTTTTTATATCGATCGCCGAAACGCCCAACGGGCCGTGTTTTTT
>JBGTRS010000651.1:0-271 GCA_041940665.1 Pyrinomonadaceae bacterium
AATAGTCGAAAAGAAATCAACGATACCTGTTTTGTCGAACATTTTGATCGAATCAGTCGGTGAAAATACGATTCGAATCGTCGGAACTGATCTCGACGTAACGATTCGCTGTGAGGCCGAGGCGGAAATAAAAGAAGCCGGTTCGATGTGCATTCAGGCACGCAAACTTTTTGACATCGTCCGCCTTTTGCCGGAAGCCGATGTTCATTTTAAGAAACAGGAAAACGAATGGGTAAAATTAACCTGCGAAAAATCAAAGTTTCGTTTAGCC
>JBGTRS010000651.1:281-2395 GCA_041940665.1 Pyrinomonadaceae bacterium
CGATCAATTTCCGGAAGTTCCCGAATTCAAATCGGCACCGCTGTCGCTTTCGGCGGAGATTTTTAATAATTTCATCCACAACACGAGTTTTGCAATCACCAACGAGCAATCGCGTTTTACGCTTTCGGGGGCAAAATTTATGCTCGAAAACGGAACAGCCCGGATGGTGACGACCGACGGACACAGACTTGCGTTCATTGAAAGAAATGTCGGGAACGCCGGCGATGATTCGATGGATGCACTAATTCCGAAAAAGGCTCTGACGGAACTGACGAAGATCTCCCGCGGTTCGGACGGCGATGTAAGTTTCGGCGAAGATGCCAATCATATTTACTTCGAGGTTGAAGGAAGACTCCTCATCACCCGCAAACTTTCCGGAACGTTTCCAAATTATGAAATGGTGATGCCGAAGGATAACGATAAAACGGTTACGTTTGACTTGGAAGATATGAAACGTGCGGTTGCCCGCGTTGCTTTGATGGCGGACGAAAGAACCCGCTCGGTGCGTATGACGATCAAAGAAGGCGAGATCGAAGTCGGAGCGGAATCGAGCGAAGAAGGCGAAGCGAACGAGAAGGTAGCGGCGGAATATTCCGGCGAAGAAGTTCAGATCGGTTTCAATTCGCAGTATTTACAAGAATTCCTAAACAATGTTAGTGCCGGTGAGGCAGAGGCCAAAGAGGTCGAGCAGGAAACCGACGGCGAAAAGGTAAAGGTCAAAGAAACCGGAAGCCGGCCGCGGATTTCCTTTGAATTCAAAGACGGCAACGCTCAAACACAGATGCGAATCGCGGGTAACACGGAATATGATTATAAGTATATCGTGATGCCTTTGCGGATATGATAAAAATCTTGATCAAATAAAAATTAATAAGGGGGACAGTCAATAAAGGGCTGTCCTTTTTCTTGAGTAAATAAAAAAAACGGTTAAAGAAATGAAAGTTTGCCCGAAGTGTAAAAGTACTTATTCCGATAAAACTTTGAGGTTTTGTCTGACCGACGGAACCTCTCTGGAAGAGTTTGATGCGGAAAAAACTCAGGAGATGAATGTCGGGGATAAAAATGCTCTTCAGATTGATATTTCGCCGCAAGAAAAACAAACGGCCGCTTATTCGGATGCGAGAACAACCCAAGGAACATTTCATAATCAATCTCCGCCGGTTAAAAAAGGTGTGAGTCCTTTGATTGTAGGACTTTTATCAGCAGTCTTGCTGGTTGTGTCTGTCGGGTTTGCAGGTTTTGTAATTTACACTTTCACGGAAAATCAGGAAGCACCGGAAAAAAATACAAACCTCGCAAATGATTCAAACGGAAATAATGCGGTCAATGAATTAAAGGATGAAATTGCAAATTTGCGGGAAAGGATCAACTCACGGCAAACAAAAGATGATGTAAAAATTTCAACACCGAATGATTCAGCCAAATCTAAATTTGAAAACAGTTCGGTTCTCATAAACTCACCGAATGACGGTTTTCTTGCGTTAAGATCCGCACCAAATCATAAAACGGGAACAATTCTTGCAAAAATACCGCACGCCGCGACGATTGTGATCGGTTCCTGTCAGAATCAAAAAGTAAAGATCGGAAAAAATTCAGGACATTGGTGCCGCACAACCTATAACGGTGTCAACGGTTGGATATTCGATGCATTTGTAAACTGATATATAATCATTCCCTATTTATAAAAATTCTGTTAAAGTGGAAGTCGCAATCCACCCAAGTTACTCGGAACAAAAAATATGGATACCGTAAAAGCACGAAATTCCAAGAATTTAGTATTAAACCTCTTATCAAACGAAGAGTTTGAGGAAATTTCGCCGAAACTCACGAAAGTTGATCTCTTATTAGGAGATATTTTAAATAATCCGCATTACGCAACTCAGCAAATACTGCATTAATGGTTTGTTATCATGCTTATTTTAAGATGATTTCTATGAAAATGACTGTGCAGCGAGCATCTTTTTGCTTTGAGCACTATTATGTCGAAATGTGTAAAATCCACTTAATTTAAAAAAATAAATAATAACAAACTTACATGGCGTTGTTTGAATTTGGTGCAGGTAAAATGGGAATTTTCATACCATTCTCCTCTTGAATGTATGGTGTAAAATCAT
>JBGTRS010000652.1:0-2141 GCA_041940665.1 Pyrinomonadaceae bacterium
TTACCAATTATTTCGAACTCGTTCCATCCAATTATCTTGAAACTCTGCTCTGGGCCGAGTCGGATCGAATGGTGAACTTAAATGTTGACGCACAGAATTTTGCTTCGGAAAGAGATGTCGTCAAGGAAGAATACCGGCAGGGCGTTCTGGCCAATCCGTATGGAATGCTGTTTCAGTATTTGGACAGTCTTTCATTCAACGTGCATCCGTATAAACGCGGCGTGATCGGCAATCTCGATGAGCTGAACGCGGCTTCGTTGGAGGATGCCTTTAAGTTTTACGCCGAATACTATCGTCCCGATAACGCATCTTTGATCGTTGTCGGAGATTTTGAACAGGAACAGCTGGATGCCTGGATAAATAAATATTTCGGACGCTTGAAAAATCCCGAAAACGATATAAAAAGAGTCTCGGTCGTCGAACCCGATCGAACTTCGGAAGCGAGATTTGTTAAACTTCGCCCGAATGTTCCCGAATGCTGTCCGGCTCTCGGCATCACGTATTTTGCACCGCCTTCAACGAGCGACGATGTCGCCGCGTTGGATGTTGCCGAAGCGATTCTTTCCGAAGGCCGCAGTTCGAGGCTTTATCAGGAATTGATCTATAAAAAACAACTCGCTCAGCAAGCGGCATTTTTTGCGGATGTCCGTGTTGATAAAGGCCTTCTGATCTTTTACGCGATCGCCGCCAGCGGCAAGACGCTCGAAAGTATCGAAAAAGAAATTGATGCGATCATCGCCAAACTGCATAACGAGGGGCCGACCGCTCAGGAAATGGAAAAAGCCAAAAACAAATTGATCACAGGAATTTTGCAAAACCGCGAAACGGTCAACGGCAAAGGCTTCGACATCGGCCGGGCGATCATCTATCAGAACGATCCGCGGGCGGTCAACAAGGATGTTGCCGAACTACAAAAGGTTACGGCCGAAGATGTTCAGAATGTCCTGAAAAAATATCTGAAAAATGACACGCGGGCGGTTATTTACTATAAACAGGGCGAAGAAACTGGAGGCGAAAAATAATGAGAAAACATATACTATATACCATTTATCATTTATCATTTGCCGTTTGTTTGATTTTCCTTACTTGTTTTGCCGCTTTTGCTCAAACACCGAGCGAAACACCGCCGCCGCCTTCCGAACCGCGTCCGGTAACGATTCCCGAAGTCAAAGAAATGACTTTGGAAAACGGTTTGAAGGTCGTTGTCGTTCAAAAAAGAAATCTGCCGCTGGTAACGGTTTCGCTTCTCGTCAAAAGCGGAGCGGATGTCGAGGCGGCCAATAAGGCCGGATTGGCGAATATGACGGCTGATCTGCTTATCAAAGGTACGGAATTCAGAACGGCGACGCAAATTGCCGAACAGATCGACTTCTTAGGCGGAAGCCTCAATTCCGGGGCGGGTTGGAATTATTCAAACGTCAATCTCAACATAATGAAGGATAAACTCGGCAAAGCCCTTTCGATTATGTCCGATTCGGTGATCCGGCCGACATTTCCCGAAAAGGAGATTCAACTCGCCAAAAGTCAGACGCTCGATAATTTCAAGGTCAGCCTCAAACAGCCCGGAACTCTTCTGGCCTTTGTCGCCAGCCGATACACATACGACGAGCATCCGAGCGTCGGTACGATCGAATCAATCAACCGTATCCGCCGGACGGATGTCCTTAAATTTCATAAAGATAGATATTTACCTGATAATTCCGTTCTGATCTTTACAGGGGATATTTCGCCCGATCAGGCTTTCCGATACGCAAAATTGTTTTTTGGAAGTTGGCAGAAAAAACAGGTAACAGAAGTAGTTATAAAATTAGAAACAGGCATCCCAACTATTAAAGGAGATACTGATTCAGGAACCTTAGGATTGCCTGCAACGATAAAACAAGAATCTGTAGTAAATCGAATGCTCGTCATTGACCTACCTGATTCCGGTCAAGCGGCGGTCGGGTTTGCCAGAAAACTAAATGGTGGTCGAATTGAATGTTTAGGAACCAATGCTGAAAATGAACTGACCTGTTCTTCTTCTGATATATATTATCCGGCCAGTGTTTTAAATTCTGTTCTCGGCGGCGGTTATTCGGCGAGGTTAAATCAGGAGATCCGCCTCAATCGCGGTTTGAGTTCCGGTGCGAGAAGCGGTTTTG
>JBGTRS010000652.1:2151-2385 GCA_041940665.1 Pyrinomonadaceae bacterium
TGAATCGGCCGCGGAAGTTGCCGAATTGATTAAGATCGAGATTGAAAAACTGGCCAACGATTCGATCGCTGAAGACGAGATGATTCCGCGAAAGGCCGTCGTCATCGGCGGTTTTGGACGCGGTCTGCAATCAAATGACGATCTGGCGGCCCGGCTACGGGATCTCTATCTCTATGAACTGAGCTCGGAAGAACTAAATACTTTTATCGAAAACGTTCAAAATGTTTCGGATTC
>JBGTRS010000653.1:0-2382 GCA_041940665.1 Pyrinomonadaceae bacterium
ATTCCCATCGTATAAACGGTTGGTTGTGCCGGTTTGACGGCATCCGTATTTCCGACCATCTGATTCTGATCGGATGAATCAACCGCCAATGTAAAAAGGGCTTCGTTTCTTGCCGAAATATTCCAATTTGCCGTTGTCGAAAGTAAACCGAATGGCGGTTGACGGTCAATGACCACAAGAGTTCCGCCCCGGGCAACCCAATTTTTAATATTCTCCAATTCATCCGGCTCGATCTCGCGGCGTGTCATTCCGATGATGACGAAAGTTGAAAATGCGTCCGCATCATAATAGCCGGCAGACGGAAAGCGTTCCTGCCAACGCCTGACGGGTTTTCCCGTTTCGGCTAAAAGATCATAAAACGCACGGGTGCCGGTCGCTCCCGTATTATAGGTCGAGCGGTTCGGAAAGTTTTCCGTATCGGGAATCTTCTCCTTTTGCGTATATGAAACGGCGTTAAGCCCGACCAGTAAAAGCAAAAGAAAAAATAATGCCAGAAATATGAAGAGTTTTTGCTTCATTTATCTTTTATCATCTATCATTGATCGTTTTTTTACGGGAAAAATAAATGATCAATTATTAAGTGCGTCATTATAATTTGCCTTAAATTCCTGCCAATCCCGTTCGTCAGCCTCTTCGAAACCATACCAATGGCGTTCATAGTTTTGCGTCAAGCCGTTCATATTCCTATAAAGCTCGTTATTTTTACGAACCGAAGAGAGATAATCGCGATTGGTTTTGTGTCTCGCCAGACCGATCATCTTCCGCTCGCTCAGTTCAAACAAAAAAGCGATATACCCTTTGCGGATCGCATCCCGCAGGTTTCCCTCGAGAGCAAGTTTTTCCGCCTCGTTAAAAAGATTGGCGGTCGTTTCATCCGCCGCGATCTTTTCGCCCAGGATGATGCGTTCTCTCTTTGATCTCTTCTCGCGTTCACGGAATTTTTTGACGAAAAACGGGGCGAATTTGTAGATCAGGAAAATGATAATCAGACCCAGCCCGATATAGAGCAAAATCTGCAAAAAGTACGCGACGCCGGCGAAATTGCTGGCGGATATTTGCGGGTTTTGTTTCGGAGCATTTCTTCTCATCAACTCATCAAGCCAGTCCAGAAATCTTTGGAGCAGACTTTTTTGCTCTTCGGCGGGCTTTTGATATTCTTCGCGTTTTAGGATTTCCGCCAACTTTCGCTTTTCTTCATCCTTGCTCGTATCTCTTTCAACCGTCGCTTCGAGTTCTTCGATCTTTAGTTCGACGGCATCGAGCCTTTCATAAACGGCGGTCAGAATCAGTTTTTTTTCTTCCGCGGTTTCCGCTTGCTTGTATCTGTTGATCTCATCGGTCAACCATTTATTGTTGACCTCGACGGTGAAGCCTCCGGCCTCGATCTTCTCTTCGGCGGGCAGAAGTTCGGGAATTTCCTCAAAAACCTCCCTTTCAAAATTTTCATCCGTTTCTTTGGCCAGCAACTTCGCAAAATCGTTTTTGAGATGCTGTATGTCCTCCTTGTAGTTTTGGAGGGTTTCGGCCAAAGCAAAACCTGAAAACAACATAAGAATCCCGACCAGGCAGAATGCTTGCAGGCATTTTTCTACTATGAAGTTTTCTTTTCGTTTCATTTATTTAATCCAAGCCGAGTATTGAGTTCGAAGACTTTTTTGGTTCCGTTTTGCGGACAACCGGCTGATGCGTCATCGGCGATGACGGCGGCGGCTGATTTTCCTGCGACGAAGCTTGTCTGGCGAGAGCCGGCTGCAGCGGATTGATATAACTTTGCGGCACGGACGGAATATCGCCCAACCGTCTGGCCGCCATCAGTTCGATGTCGTACCCCTCGCTTTTGACCCGTTCGTCAACATACAAAAGACACAGACCGATCATCAGGATCGGCGTCATCAAGATCATACTCACCTCGCCGATGACCTGAGTCGTGATCTCATACCAGGCCGGAAGCATATCGGCCGCATCGAAGCTGAATAAATCCACACCGTAAAGATAGGCATAGATGAGCAGAGGAACATAAAAAAGCGATAGAACCGCATAGATCGCCGCCAGTGTAAAAATGAACAAAGCTCCGACGCGGTGGACATTTCTGCCCGCCAATCCGGCACTTCTGCCGATCGCCGCCACCGCCGATTTGCCTTCGACGAGCATCACCTGCGGCACATAGACGAATCTCGAAACGACCAGAAAGAAAAGCCAGAGCGTTGCGTAAAGTGCCGCCAAGCCGACGCCTAATGCGGCGAGAAACCCTAAGATCGGAATATATTGAAACGCCCACACCGACAAAAGAATGATGATTGCGATGACGATCATTCCGATATAAAAAACGATAAACCCGAAAAAGCTGAGCAGTAAAACGAGCAGACCGGAAATTACGGTCAA
>JBGTRS010000654.1:0-2123 GCA_041940665.1 Pyrinomonadaceae bacterium
CCTCGGCCGCAGAACATAAAACCCAAAACGATCAATAAACCGAGAAGCAGAAGCGGTAACAGCCATTTTAAGATAGAACCGCCGTCGTCGTCCCCTTCAAACGCTCCGGCGACACTTTCGAGAGCATCGCCGGTTTTATCCGCCACATCAGTCGCCACCGCCCGACTGCCGCCCGCTACACCGACGGCAATTCCCGCCGCAACTTCGGTCGCTCCGGTCAAAAATCCGCCGATCTTTGAAAGCAGGCTTTCATCATCGGGAATTTCGCCTTCGGGCGTTAAGACATCCACGACCTTCGGAGTCATAAACGCCAACGCCGAAGTCGTTTTCTGCTTGTCAATTCCCGTTTGTTCGGAAATCACCCGGATCGTATCTTCACCGATGGCGGATTCAGCCTGTTCGCCGGAAATTTCGACATTATCGCCGGAGATGATCCAGGAGTTTGCCACATCGCCCAAACCCGCTTGTTCGAATCTTTTGATAAATCCCGAAAAACCACCCGTTTTTTGGTTGGTCATCAACGCCAGAAGTGCCGACAGCAGAGTTCCCGCCTTATCTCTCAAATCGAATCTTTCCGCCGCTTCGTTTATGATCGAATCAAATAATGCCATTTTTACCAGAAGTCTCCTTATTTCTTTAATTTTTATATTTGTAAAGTTTATAAAGCATTTCAGATACAAATTCAGCCGAACCAAATCCGTATGCAAAATTTTTCGGGGATAGTTTTTTGTTCAAATTTATTTGTTCTTGCTGTCTCGCCATTGTTCACCAAGTTTTACCAATTCGTCAAGTTTTCTTTGCAATTCCCGATGTTTATTTTTCAATTCCTCTTCGTCCGCCTCGGTCGAAACAAAAACGGGTTCGGCCAGAAACAGTTTCGCCCGGGTAAAAGGCTTCGGAATCTGGAGTTTATCCCAGCTGTTGACCGTCCAGAATTTTTCCGCTTCGATGAGCATCGGTCCGATGGGAAGGCCGGCTCGTTTGGCAAAATGAACCGCACCGCTTTTCGCCTTATAACGCGGCCCCGTCGGGCCATCAATCGTAAAAGACATCCGCACGCCTTTTCTGGCCAGCCGCACCATCGTCTTTAAAGCTTTCGAGCCGCCGCGGGTCGAAGAACCGCGAACCACGCCGTAGCCGAATCTTTGAGCGACGCGGGCAATATATTCGCCGTCGAAACTCTGCGAACTCATCACCGCACCGGCGTATCTCTCGCCGTTTTTATACCAATAATAGGTGAGCAAAAAAATCCGGTCGTGCCAGAAGGCGAAAGCTCCCGGCGATTTCAGTTCCAAAGCCCTTTCAAAACTTTCGTAACCCTCGATGGCCAGATCCTTCCAGCCTTCCGGTTCCTCAAAACGGACGGTTTTTCCGATCAGGAAAATCAAGGAATATATGAAATAATCCGCGAGATATATGAGCAACCTCTGTCGCCAATTATATTTTTTTAGCGAGGCGTTTTCGTAAATTTCGGTATCTTTTTTTTCGATTTGCCCGATCATTGTTAGAAAATTTAAGCGTTTATAGGTTATTATATGCAACAAAAGAATTTATTTTATCGTAAGGCATTTTGCAAAAGGAATTTGCGAGTTAAAAACAACCACGCCTACGACATTTTAGGAAACAACAACCGGCAAATGAATAAGAAATTTTTAATCGTTGACGATTTTGATGACTTGAGAACCGCTCTGACGGAAGAGTTCAGCAGAAACGGCAACATCATCGAAACCACGGACAACCGCGATGACGGGCTGAAACTGATGGAAGACGACGGTTTTGACGTGATCATCACCGATCTTGACGGCGACGAACTGATCGCCGAATACGAATTGCTGGCCGCCGATGCTCCCGAATGTTTTCCCGAAGAAGTCGAAGAAAAACGCAGTCATGTCAAAGCCTTCAAGATTTGCATACCGAATTTCAAGAACGGCAAATTTACCCACGAAGAAGTCAAAGAGTGCGTTGAAATCATCCTCCGATACAAATCCAAATACATAGACCGCAACAAGGAAATCCAGGAACGCCACGAGAAGATCGAATTTGAAATCCCGAGCGTTATCGGCTTAATGCACAGCATCCTGGATTATCTGATGAAGCGGGTCGAACGGATCGGAGTCATTAAC
>JBGTRS010000654.1:2133-2370 GCA_041940665.1 Pyrinomonadaceae bacterium
GCCGTCAAACACGGCAACAAATTCGATTCGACCAAAAACGTCCGCATCGTCGCCGATATCACACCGAAAGAAGCCCGTTTCACCATCGAAGATGAAGGCGAAGGTTTCGACGTCACCGCCATTCCCGACCCGACCGATATCGAAAATCTTTTTAAAACAAGCGGCCGAGGCGTAATGTTTATGTATAACATTATGGATGAAGTCGTCTATAACGAGAAAGGTAATCGAATTACGATG
>JBGTRS010000655.1:0-2368 GCA_041940665.1 Pyrinomonadaceae bacterium
TTATTTGCAGGAACTTTTATCGCCGCTTTTTCCGATCGTTATGCCGGCTGTTCTCGATCTTTGGTCTTACGGCGAAACGGGATTTCATTCTCTTGCGGCCGCTGTCGTCAAGGAAAGATACGCCCGCGAGGCACTCGGGGCGGGTTTCAGAATTTTGGGCGAAGGTCAGCTTTCTTTGACAAAATTTTTATTGCTCACCGATAAGCGGCAAGATTTGCGGGACTTCAAGACGCTTTTTGAACATATCCTTGAGCGTGTCAACTGGGAAGCGGATTTCTTTATTTTTGACCGCACATCTTTCGATACGCTCGATTACGCTTCGGGCAAAATCAATCATGGTTCGAAAGCGATGCTCGTCGGCGTCGGTGAGAAAAAAAATGAATTAAAACGCGAATTTAAAGGCGAACTTCCTGCAGGCGTTAAAAATGCGGAAGTTTTCTGCGGCGGCTGTCTGGTTTTGGAAGCAGAACAATATGTTTCCGAAAAAGAAAATGGTTATGAAAATAAACTCGGAAAAAGAATTGCTGAAAGCGGGAAGTTTGATGATTTTGAGGTCGTTATCCTGCACGATTCGATCGAATTTGCCCGTTCGACCGACAAATTTCTCTGGGCGACCTGGACGCGGTTTAATCCTTCGACCGATATATACGCGAAAGAAATAAAGGTTGTCAACAATCACATTTCATACACTTCGCCGATCGTTATAGATTCGCGGATGAAACCCTGGTATCCGAAAGAGGTCGAAGTGCGTGATGATATAAAAAATCTGGTTGACGAGCGTTGGAAGGAATATTTTCCCGCTTAAATAATTATGAAAAGACGAACGATGTTCATTATTTTTTTAGTATTTTTAACCCTTTTATCTCTAGCACTACTTTCTTATGCATACTTTATCGAACCCGATCGGCTTGTCGTCAACCAACATTCGATCAAAATAAAGAATTGGAACAAGGAGTTCGATGGACTTAAGATCGTTGCCATCTCCGACCTACACGGCGGTTCGCATTACATCACGGAGGAAAAAATTCAAACCGTGGTGCAAAAAGCGAACGAGCAAAATCCCGATATAACTGTTCTTTTAGGCGATTTTGTTTCTCAAAAAAGGGAAGATAAACCGATTCGGGAAAGGGATTTGAAAATGCCGGTCGAAACGATTGCCCGGAATTTACAGGGACTCGAGGCCAAATACGGTGTGTATGCCGTTCTGGGAAATCACGATATTTGGTTTAACGACCGAAAAATCTACGACGAATTAAAAAAAGCCGGTATAAATGTGTTGGAAAATGAAACTTCTATTATCGAAAAAAACGGACAAAATCTGA
This sequence comes from Pyrinomonadaceae bacterium, assembly GCA_041940665.1. Classification (GTDB taxonomy): domain Bacteria; phylum Acidobacteriota; class Blastocatellia; order Pyrinomonadales; family Pyrinomonadaceae; genus Aridibacter. The sequence goes on from JBGTRS010000655.1 coordinate 1,323, forward strand.
TAATTTTCGGTTTGAAAGATCACACAAAAGTTACGAAATGGGAGGAATACTCAAACGAAGCGAAAAAGGTTTTGGATGAGACGGATGAAAAAGGCGACGTGATAATTCTGGAACACAGCCCGGACATAGTTAAACTCATAACCGGCAAACTTTCAATTTCGGACGATCTCAAGCTATTTCTAGCCGGACACACGCACGGCGGACAGGTCTTTTTTCCATTGATCGGCAGTCCGGTCGTTCCTTCAAGTTACGGGCAAACTTATTCCTACGGACATATCAAAGAAGGCAATCTCGATATGTTCGTAACAAGCGGGATCGGCACAAGCATCTTACCGTTCAGATTTTTGGTTCCGCCCGAAATTGCCGTTTTGGAAATCTATTCAGAATAAAAATCCTTTGTTGTTTTATCAAAACCCTTTTTGCCTTTTTAGTTTTTAGTTTTTAAAATCAAAAGTTCGCCAAGTTTTAACAAAATAACTTGGACTTTAGATTTTTTTAATTTATAAACAATGGCATTTTGGCGTAGAAATAAAAAAGATAAATTTTCAACTTCGACACTCGGACTCGACAAAACCATCGAGGAATTAAAGGCCGAAGAAGAGGCGATAGAAAAGGAATTTCGTACACGGTTTAACAAGGCGATTGCCAAAACACGGCATTCGATCAACGATAAACTCGATACGGTTTTTGAAAACCGCAAACAGATTGACGAGCAGTTTTTGGACGAACTCGAAGAAATGCTTATTTCGACCGACATCGGCGTTTCGACGACATTTCAGATTCTCGATTCCGTCCGTAAAGGCGTTTCGCGACAGGAAATCAGCGACCTCGACGCTTTGAAAAAAGCTATGAAAGATGAGCTTTTGGAAATCCTCGAAAACACCGGAAACAAAGGCGTCGCCGCCGAGACGGAAGTTTCGAGCGATATAAAACCGTATGTTCTGATGGTCGTCGGCGTCAACGGGGTCGGGAAAACGACGACCATCGGCAAACTCGCCCAACGCATCAAGGATGAAGGCAATCAAGTGATGATCTGTGCCGCCGAC
>JBGTRS010000656.1:0-2361 GCA_041940665.1 Pyrinomonadaceae bacterium
GACTAATAGCCGCCGAACCAGTTGACCGGATTCCAAGGACTGCGGAGCCAGCGGTCCGTTTGCACGCGACGCGTGTTGGAATACGGAGCATCATAATCGCGCGGGCGAGCGCCCAACAACTCTGGCCCTGCCTCCACGTCCGGGAAGGGCCGGACGTAGATCTCCCTCCGACCCGACTGGCCCGACGAGTACGCGACCCAGTTTCCGTCGGGCGAGAAGTTGATGCCCCAGAAACTTTCCTTTTTCGGAGGTAAAATTTCCACGTCGCTCGCCGTTCCGATCTGTCTCAAACGCAGAATGTTTCCGTCGCTTTCACCCAAAACATACGCCAGATATTTTCCGTCCGGCGACATCGCCACGCATTCGATAATTCCGCTGTTGGTCAAGCGTTTGAGCTTGGCATTTTCAAACGGCAGAGCCGCTTTTCGCCAATTTGAGTTTTTGTAAAATCCGAACGAAATGCCCAAAAGGATCAAAAGCAAAACCGCTCCGCCTAGCAGATACAGATTTTTGCCGGAAAAGAAATTCCCCGTTTGGTTGACGGCAACATCAGTTTGTTCCGCATCGGAAAATTCTTCATCTATCACGATCTTCGAAAGTTTCTGTTTTTCGATGACGATTTCCGCACCGTTCGTGAGATCGGCAACGAATTTATAGCCTTTGCCCGGAATCGTGATGAGAAATTTCGGCGAATCTTTTTTCTCGCCGAGGGCTTTTCTTAAGGCCGAAATCTGCACCGAGAGATTTGCTTCTTCAACGATCTGACCTTCCCAAACCGCTTGTAAAATCTCATCTTTGGTCAGAATCCGCCCGTTGTTTTGAACCAAAAACTCAAGTAATTCAAATGTTTTGGTGTAGATGGCGACGGGTTTGCCCCGGCATAGAAGCTGATTATGAGTCGTGTCTAACTCAAACTCATTAAAGGAGATATTTTGTCGCTTAAGTCCGTCCATTACGGCTTTTTGGAATTTTTTGGAACTTTTTGCCCCGTTTTTTAAGACTTTTTGGAAGCATTTCGGAAATACTTCCGATCATTGAAAAACCATAAGGGCAGAACATCTTTTCACGTTTCGCCTTAAATACTAACAGATTTTTGACGACAACAAAAAATTTATTTGGCGTAATGAAAACTACCAAACGTACGGAAATCACGATCGAGACCTTTGAAAAAATAGTCATTAGATTCAATCGAATACCGATGAAAGTTGTCTGTGAAAATTGCAAAAAACCGATTTTCGAATTGCCGATAACAAAAATTGCATTGGCTCAACCTGTTTCCGAATCGGAAGATGTCTATTTATTTATGACCGAATCCGGATTTTGCTTTTTTTTCGAAATCCTGTGAAGACAATTTTGGAAAGGAGATAAAACTTATGACTGGTCTATTTATTGGAATCGAAGGTATCGGATACGGCGGATTCTCCGCCGGAATACTCCGCATAATGACCAGAGTCAATAATGTTTATTATGTGCACGGAGTTCGCTGTCAGGGAGTAAGTATGAGTACTTTCAAGACGAAAAAGATTTTTAGTGTGACAAACGATGTTCCCGGAAAAGGGGATAAAATTTTGACCGAACTTAAAGGAAAGGTTGTGAGAGTTGAAATTCCCGACGCTTTTGCGGTTAGCGGTGTTATCGGCATCACTTTTGAGGTCTTTGAAAGTGAGGATGATTCTGAACCCGTCTTTAAGTGCTTTCGAAGACCCAAAGTAAAAGGATTTTCAGCGGGAGAAATAAAAATCTTAACCGATGTCGGCTATGACCGGGATGTCATTTTAGACCCGGAGAAAGCAAAGGTGTGGATGGAAACCGTGCCTCCTCCGGGTTAATGCTGACATTTTAAAAAAATAATATGCCGTTATTTACTGGTAATTTATCCGGCAGAGAATATTTAGACAGAAATTGGAAAGGAGATATTTTATGATTCAGAATTTTAATTATTAGATTATTCTTAATAAGAATTAGTAGAGACCACATATGCTATTCCACTTGTCTATGATAACCATACATTTGTAAACCACATCGTGTTATAACCATAATGGTTTAGGACATTGCCTTTTGCCCAGGATCGGTAGCCATCATCAACCCATCCTGCTGCATAATTTCCACTTGTGGGCTTTGCTAATTTTTAAAATACAGATCTGTTAAGAATATCTGGGGTTCTCGAATTAAATTGAAGTCGTAAGAATTTTGCCCAATCAGAGATTGTACAATGAACTATACCGGCAGGACCAAATGCTTAGGCATTGTCAAATTGTTTAGGAGACCATTGCTCTAGAACATCTTTTTCGTGTCCCCATGGTTAGTCAACTTTACCTGTTAGCCCTTATGAAGCACCTGGAGGACCAAAATCAGCTGATT
>JBGTRS010000657.1:0-2350 GCA_041940665.1 Pyrinomonadaceae bacterium
GAAGATTTTTCCTGCGAATGCTACCGAACAATAAATAATGCCCTCAGCAGATACATTAGTTTTTAACAAAAAGACTATGTAACCTATCGGACAGACAAGCCCATAAGAAAAATTGTAAATTTTAGAATGAACACAAGTTCCTTTTCCAAAAGAGGAACTTTGTGTTCAACAAGGGGAAAAGGAGGATAGATTTAATTATCTGTCTTCCTTGTGTTTACAAAAAGAAAAAAATTTGACTGTTGGTAAATTAAAAAGTTTGCTGATGTCCTCACCTCTCACATTTTTATTATATTAAAAAGATCAATCGAGATTGAAAATAGAAGATTCATCGTTAGACTTTTCAATCGCTTTTTCTGCAGAGATTTCGACATCCTGTAACAGATCGGAATAAAGCGTAATTAAACCGCGGAAATGGGCTTCGATGCTGAAGTTTTGACGGGCAAATTTATAGGCTTTTTCGGAAAGATTTTCTCTTAAAGCTTTGTCATCTAGAAGTTTAATAATCTTTTCGGAAAGTTCGTCGGCATCTTTTGTCTTAAAAGTTTCAGCACATTTTCCGTTATCGGTGGTCTCGAGCAAGGGCGGAATATCGGAAACAATAACGGGAACTTTGGAGAGCATCGCTTCCGTAAGGGAAATAGGTAAACCTTCATTTAACGAAGACAAAATAAAAACATCGAGCGAAGCCAAAATGTCATTGATGTCGTTCCGTCCGCCTAAAAAATAAACTTTATCGCCGATGCCGTTCTCATCGCAGAACCTTAAACAATCTTCATAATTTTCTTCGCCGCCTTCGGAAACATTTCCGACAAATGCGAACTTTGCGTTTTCGTATTTTTCAAAGACTTTCGGCAACGCCCGGCAGACCGTCATCTGATCTTTTGTTTCATCGGGGCGGAAATTGGCGATCATTCCCAAAAGATAATCACTTTCAGCAAGGCCGAGTTCGGCTTTCAGAGAATGTCCGGTCGGTCGGAGTCTTTTTTCATCAACGCCGTTATATATGAGGTAGAAGTTTTTGCTCGTATCTAAACTCAGTTCTTGGCGAAGCCAGGGAAAAAGCGATCGGCTGACGGAAATATTGGCGTCCATCAGAGGAGTTAAAAATCCGGCGGTCAGACGATTTTTTGTGCCCTCGATAAAACCTTCGTGCGAAAGAACACATTTGACATTTTTTAAACCGGTGGTCGCCAGATAAAGATGCAGGGCTTCGACGGGCTGAAAACCTTGCACGATCGGGATATTTCGCTCTTTGATTATATTTCTGAGTTTCCGGACAATAATTGGATCAACCGGAAATTCTCTTTGCAGGCGAATGAATTCAACGCCGGAATTTTTTATTTCTTTTTCGAGTTTCCCGCCGCCGCAGGCGACGAAGGTCAATTCGAGACCGAATCTCTCGGCGTTCCGACAGACATCCAGAACTCTCGTTTCCGTTCCGCCGCGGTTTAATGTATCAAGTAAATGTAAAACCTTCATCTATTTTTATAACAAAGATTGATAAAGTTCTTTCAAATTGGCGATATGGGCATCGATCGTAAAATTTTTTTCGGCATATCGGAAAGCTCTTTCAGCCATATCCCGCCGCAAATCTTCGTTATTTAAGTATTTTAAGATTTTTTCAGCTAAAAACTTTTCATCTCCGACCGGAAAGATTTCCGCCAGCTTTCCGTTGTCGGTAACTTCCAAAACGGGTTCGATGTCCGTTAAAATCAGCGGAACATTGGAAAGCATCGCTTCAATGACGGCAAGCGGCATTCCTTCGTGCATCGAAGAAAAAACGAACAGGTCGAGATTCGATAAAATATCCTCCACATCAAAACGAAGACCGAGAAAATGAACTCTGTCGGCGATTCCTTTTTCCTCACAGTAGCGGACGCATTTTTCAAACTCCTCGTTGCTGTCTAAAAAAACCGGATTGCCGACAAAAACAAAATGTGCATCCGCGTCTTTTTCAAAAACCTCCGGCAATGCCCGGCAGATCGTCATCTGATCTTTGGTTTTATCGGAACGGAAATTTCCGATCATTCCCATCAATTTATTTTTATCGGTCAAACCCAATTCTGCTTTAATAGATTTTCCCGTCGGTTTTAGCCGTTCCGGATTGACGCCGTTATAAACGACCCGGATATTTTGCAAAGGTTTCAAAGATTCCCGTCCGGCATAGTATTTAACCATATATTTACTGCAAAAAACATTGGCCGAAAGTCTCGGGATCAAAAAGTTCAGGGTGCGGATAAGGAGTTTCGAATCAACCACAAACCCGTGATAGGTCATAATGACTTTGGCTTTTGTGCCGAGACAGGCGAAATGCGAATAGAAGGCTTCGGCCGGCTGATTTGTATGAACG
>JBGTRS010000658.1:0-2350 GCA_041940665.1 Pyrinomonadaceae bacterium
CGGCCGGCCCCGAACCTAAAATCACAACTTTGCGTTTTGTTTCTTCTTGCGACATAATCTTGTAAAAAAAATCTCCTTTGTGTTAAAAAAATCAAATAATTATAGAAATTTAACCGATGGATATAGTATAACTATCTGCATTGGTTTTAGTCGAATTTGCATCAGAATATGTTGATTCGTTATATTCGGGAATTTATTCCTGCTAAATTTAAAGATTGCTGATAATTGCAATTCTTACAAACTTTTATGATAGACTATTCGAGCAGTTATAAATATTCTATCTGAATAATCAGTCTGGATTATGGCATCCACAACACAGTCTCAATATGATGAGAAACGCTTTGCTCTGAGAATGGCTCTGCGTCTGCCGATCGTTGTTTCGGGCAGAACCGAAGACGGAGCGACCTGGAGCGAACCGACGGAAACGGACAACATTTCGACAACCGGAGCTCTGTTTCATTTGAATCAGGAGGTTTCGCCGGATGAGGTTTTATACATCCGCTCACACCGTCCCGACGGCGTTCCCGTCGAGGTCAAGGCGAAGATCATCCGCACGGCTCCGTCCGCTCACGGGACAACCCGCATCGGCGTGGCGATCACCGAACCGAAAGACAGCTGGCTGAGACTTTTCGTTTCGTGGGTGGCCGATGACAAACCGAATGAAGATGAAGAAACCGAAGCCGAAGATTAAATAAATAGATTTGTTTCTCCCAACGCTTTCCGTTAGAATCTCTCTTTACAAAAATTCAAGCGAATTGATTAACTTTTGGGAGTGGCTGTTGAAATTACAGAAAACAGCATTTGCTTTTATACCTAAAATCCGGAAACTGAAATCCAACATCTGATACTTATGTCGAATTACGAAACCATTTTAGTCGAAAAAAACGAAGGTGTGGCGACGATCACGATCAATCGTCCCGATAAATTGAATGCTTTGAACACCAAAGTCCATGAAGAAGGTGTCGCCGCTCTGGACGAATTGCGGACGGACGACGAAGTCCGCGTCGTGATCTTTACGGGGGCGGGCGAAAAATCCTTTATCGCCGGAGCGGACATCAGCGAATTTGCCGGCCAAACGCCGGTTACGCAACGAACTGTTTTTCAGCAAAGGACGCTTTTTAATTCGGTTGACACATTTCCGAAACCCGTCATCGCTATGATCAACGGTTTCTGTCTCGGCGGCGGCTGCGAACTCGCTCTCGCCTGCGATATCCGCATTGCCGGCGAAAATGCCAAACTCGGTCAGCCCGAAATAAACTTAGGAATTATTCCCGGCGGCGGCGGCACCCAGCGTTTAACCCGGCTTGTCGGCGAAGGTATGGCGATGGAAATGATCTTGACGGGCGATATGCTTGATGCCGAAACCGCTTTTGATTTAGGTTTGGTTAACCACGTCTATCCGCCGGAGGAATTGAAAGAAAACACAATGAAACTCGCCGCCAAAATCGCTTCAAAAAGTCCGATCGCTCTCCAGATGGCGAAAGAAGCCGTCAAAACCGCGTCGAGATCAAATTTGGACGAAGGCTTAAAACGCGAGATTGATCTTTTTGCCATCACATTTTCAAGCGAAGATAAAGAAGAAGGCGTGGCCGCATTTCTGGAAAAACGCAAACCGGAATTTAAGGGACGATAAAACCGGATTGAGCCGTTTGGTTATTCTATAAAAATTGATCTTCAAAAATAAAAATTCGTCTTGTTTTACTCAAAATACTTGACGCCTCCGTTTATTTCAGCTAAATTCAAAATTCGCGGATTTCTCGTCTGGAATGTTATAACCGAAATTTGAAATCTGCATTCAAGGGGTCGTAGCTCAGCTGGGAGAGCGTATGACTGGCAGTCATAAGGTCAGGGGTTCGATCCCCCTCGACTCCATAGAAAAAAGGCAACTTACGTAAGTTGCCTTTTTTTTTATTACCGAAAATTTTTTCTATGTATGCGTCGTACTTAAAAGTTTTCCAAGAATCGGAAGTTCGTTTCGATGGATCAGAAGCGTTATGCCGCTTAAGATGAAGACCAGAACGGCGAGGGCGAAAAGCAAACCGCCGTCGTCTTTGACAACGATGCCGAGTTGCGTCAGATGACTGAAAATTGCTCCCGTGATCGTGCCGAGGGCAAGCAATGCTCCGAGCCAGGCCGTCGCCGGAATCAAGATCAAAACGGCGGCGATGAGTTCGACCACGCCCGAACCGATCCGTCCGACGGCTTCATATTCCGCTCCCATCAAAGTCGTAAAAATATATCTGGACTCTTCCGCTCCCGTGAATTTGAAAAACAATGTTTGAAGTAAAATGATCGCTACGATAATCCGGCAGGCCCAGCTCAAGATCAGCATTGTTGTCGTCATAAAATA
>JBGTRS010000659.1:0-2335 GCA_041940665.1 Pyrinomonadaceae bacterium
AGACGCAACGCTTTCCGTTCCGAAAGACACGGAAGAACGGGCGGTCTACATCATTGAAGGCGAGATCGAAATCCTGCCGGACGGCGGCAAATTCACTTCGGGAAATCTGCTTGTGCTAAAACCATTCGAGGAAATAATCATCAAATCCATTGATCAAAATTCCCGCCTTCTCCTGCTCGGCGGCGAACCGCTCGAAAAACGCCACATCTGGTGGAACTTCGTCTCGAGTTCCCGCGAACGCATCGAACAAGCAAAAGAAGACTGGAAAAACCAAACCTTCGCCCGCGTCATAGACGAAACCGAATACATCCCGCTCCCCGGAACTTCCAAAGAGATGATCGCTAATTATCCTTAAACGAATAGAGATTTTCTAATTTGTGATAATTCGTATAATTCGCGGCAAGCGGACACAATACTGCAAAGGTTGTTTTGAAGGATGTGATGGTTTGGTTTTAGTTTTTTATTTGTAATTCTATTTAGAGAATAGTTAAGTTATTATATGAACGATTATAACAATTATGACTATTGAATGGATAAACCTCAGAACATTAGATGGATCACAACAAAAGGCGTTTGAGGAACTTTGCTGTCAGGTAGCTCAACTTGAAGATTTTCCAAAAGATTCGCGATTTTATCGAATAGAAGCTCCAGATGCTGGTGTGGAATGTTATTGGGCATTACCAAATGGAAAAGAAGTAGCTTGGCAAGCGAAATTTTTTCTTACCTCACCAAATGAAAATCAATGGAAACAAATAGATAAATCAGTAAAAACTGCAATAAATAAACATCCTAAACTCTCACGGTATATCGTCTGCTTACCAATAAACAGACAAGACCCAAGAATACCAGACCAAAATTGGTTTATGGATAATTGGAACAAACGAGTTGAAAAATGGAATAAATGGGCAAAAGCTAAAGGTAGTTCTATTGATTTCGATTATTGGGGCGAAAGCCAAATAATTGAAAGATTAAGTAAGCCAGAAAATCGTGGCAGAAATTATTTTTGGTTTAACAAAGAAATATTTGATTATTCTTGGTTTGAAAGACAAGTTAAACCAAATATTGCAAATGTCGGTGAAAGATACTCGCCAGAACTAAATTTTGATTTGCCGATTGCAAAAAAATTTGATGGTTTAGCTCGAACGCGAAAGTTCTTTGAAAGATTGGAAAAATACTATCTAGAAGTAAAGAATAACTTTGATAAAGCAACAACTCCAAAAGCACAAGAATCAACAAAAGCGGAATATGAAAAACTTTTCGACGTGATTGAAAATATAAAAAGTTTTGTTTGGGACAAACAGAATGATTTTTCTAGTTCATTAGATCTAAACGAAATTACTAATTTGTGTTCTGAAGGCTCGAAGATTGCCAATGCTATTTATCTGATTTTGGAAGAAAAAGAAGAACAATTAAAAAAAGAATTCAAAGAAAAAAGAGAAAAAAACAATCCTAAAAATCAAAATGATTATTATCGAGATTTATATAGCTATGAAAGATATTATCTTCGTGATGTTCAGTTTAAATTTTCACAACTAAGCGAATTTGTAAATAGTAGTGAAGCAAAACTCTCAAACACCTCAGCCATGCTTTTGACAGGAGTTGCTGGTAATGGAAAAACTCACCTTTTTTGCGACATTTCAGTTCAAAGATTGAAAAATAATCAACCGACAATACTTTTATTAGGTCAACATTTTTCAAACAGTAACGAACCTTGGTCGCAAATAATAAACTCCCTTAGTTTGAACTGCACAAGAGATGAATTTTTGGGGGCGTTAGAGGCATCTGCCCAATCTGAAAATTCAAAAGCCCTAATCTTAATTGATGCTTTAAATGAGAGCGATTATCGAAAAATCTGGAAAAATCATTTGGCAGGAATGCTTGAAACTCTTTCAAATTATAATTGGATAAGTTTGGCTGTTAGTGTTCGCACTACTTATGAAGAAGCAGTAATACCTGATGGTATAATTCCAGAAAAAATTACAAAAGTTGAACATTATGGATTTGGGGAAAAGACTTTTGAAGCTGCTGACTTTTTCTTTAAGGAATATGGATTCAAAGCTCCTAGTGTCCCCATATTAAATCCTGAATTTCAAAATCCACTTTTCTTAAAAATCTTCTGCAATTCAATCAAAAATCTTGGTCTTTCAGAAATACCTCTGAATTTCTTGGATTGTGCTCCTTCTGTACTGCCAAGACTCCCTCTCGACTGTGGCAGAGGTAGCTTTGCTGCCGAAAGATCCCGCTCCTCTTTGATAGTATCGGGTGAAAGCATCAGAGTTGAATCGAATGTCCCTCTTCCTTCCCTGTTTTAGACAATTGTTTAATCGGGATTGTT
>JBGTRS010000660.1:0-2322 GCA_041940665.1 Pyrinomonadaceae bacterium
ATAAAGATTTTGCGGAAAGGCGAAAACGCGGGATTTCTGGTTGAAACCATTGCGACTAAAATAAAGATTTTAGTAAGTTTGAACAGACTCGCGGAAGCGGCTTTGGAACTTTCCGAAGCGATAAATATCGCTAAAGTTCAGATCAGCGAAACCCGTGCAAATAGATTGGCGGACGAGTTCGCACAGATCATAACCGAAACAAAAACTCCGGTCATCGTTAAAATTCATACGGAAAAAGAAATTGAAGATGAAGATATCGAACTTGTCCTGCCGCCGGAGATCTCGCATCACAGGGAAATTCAGGGAGTCTGGATCAAGAATACGCATCTGGAAAAATGCGGTTTGAGGAAAGATTCGCTGGCAGTTCTTGCCGATGATGAAATAAGACGCGGCGATCTGGTGGCCGTTATCGAGATCGGGACGCAGGATGTCAGTTGCGGTTTTTACGATTCGGATTTCGGCATCATCTGTCTGGAAAAACCGGACGGCGAACCGCAACTTTTTAATGAAGCCGAGATCGAGATTTTAGGAAAAATAATCGGCGTGGCGGATTCCCGCCGCGATGAAGAAGGCCGTATGAAAGTCGAACCCCTCAAAACACGAGAGTTGTAATTTTCTTCCAAAAAAATCTGCTCTCAACACTCAACTTGAAATTTCCTTTTTGCTAAAATACAGGAATGAAAATTCAGACGATTTCCGCCCCTGAAGTTACGGAATATGCACCGTTTTACGGCACTTATGTTTCGCTTATAAATGAAGAAATTTTTTCGGCTTTGGAAAACCAGATCAAAGCAACGCAGGATTTGCTCAAGCAAATTCCCGAAGAAAAAGGCACGTACTCTTACGCCGAGGGAAAATGGAGCATCAAGGAATTAGTCGGGCATCTTATAGATACGGAAAGGATTATGGCCTATCGGGCGTTGCGTTTTGCGAGAAACGATGCCAAGCCGATAGACGGTTTCGAGCAAAATGATTATATCGAAAACGCGGATTTCAATTCCTGCAGTTTAAGCGATCTTGCGAAAGAATTCGGACTCGTCCGCGACGCGAATATCCTGATGTTCAAAAACTTTACGCCGGAAGCTTGGAACAGAACAGGCATCGCCAGCGAAAGTCCGGTGACAGTTCGGGCTTTGGCTTATATCATCGCCGGCCACGAACTTCATCATATCGGCATTCTCAAAGAAAGATATTTGCATTAAATGAAGTTTGACGCGATCATCATCGGCGGCGGGGCGGCGGGGCTTTTTTGTGCCATTGAAGCGGGAAAACGTGGGCTGAAAGTTTTGGTTATCGAACATAACTCGCAGGTCGGCCGCAAAATAATCATTTCCGGCGGCGGACGCTGTAATTTTACAAACAAAAACGTCCTCGCGGAAAATTTTATCTCGAACAATCCGCATTTCTGCAAATCCGCTCTGGCCAGATATACGTCCCAAGATTTTATCGAACTCGTCAAAAAACACCGCATCGAGTTTTACGAGAAAAAACTCGGTCAGCTATTCTGCCGCGGACGTTCGCACGAGATCGTCGAAATGCTTTTGAAAGAATGCGAAAAAGCAAACGTCAAAATTTTAACGGATTGTTCGGTAAAAGCTGTAACGCCGTCGTCCCGACGGCTGTCGTGTTCGCGTCCCGCGGACACAAACAACGCGGAAAATTTCAAAGTTGAAACCACTAAAGGAAATTTCACGAGCGAAAGTTTGGTTATCGCCAGCGGCGGGCTTTCGTTTCCGAAGATCGGAGCAACCGCATTCGGTTACGAAATTGCCAAACAATTCAGCATCAAGGTGACCGAAATCCGTCCGTCGCTCGTCCCGCTTCGTTTTCAAAACGAAGATTTTTCCGGTCTTTCAGGAATTTCCGTTGACTCGGAAGTAAAATTTGGAAATGCGGTATTCAGAGAAAACATCCTGTTCACACACAAAGGTCTCAGCGGTCCGGCGATTTTGCAGATCTCTAATTATTGGACAAAGAATAAACCGGTTTCGATCGATCTGATTCCCGAAACCGACCTGCTTAATGTTTTGAATTCCACAAGCTCCAACCAATCAATTAAAAATTTCTTATGTAAATTTTTACCGAACAAATTCGCGGAAGAATTTACAAAGCGTTATATTCCAAACGAAAATATCAGTGAAATCAGCCGAAAACAATTGATCTACATTTCCGAAATGATAAATGATTGGCAGGTTTTGTTTGGCGAAACCGAAGGCTTCGACAAGGCGGAAGTAACCTTGGGCGGAGTTGATACAAATGAGATTTCTTCAAAGACGATGGAATCAAAAAAGGTCAAAGGTCTTTATTTTATCGGTGAAGTTT
>JBGTRS010000661.1:0-2313 GCA_041940665.1 Pyrinomonadaceae bacterium
AATAACAAAACATCTCATTTGAAATGAGTTAAGTGTTGAGCATTTAATCTGGATTTTCTTTTTATATTTATTTGAGTTATATTTCTTGTTCCATTGCTGCTTATTTTGTAATTTTAAGTACTAAATAAGTCCGTTGTGATCTTCATTAGTAATAAAGAGAAACACCTTAGAAGCTTCCACATCTGTGAAATTCATTCCAGGAGAATTATTTGTATTCATGTGTGCACCCGATAGATGAGAAATGTTCATCATACTCATATCGTTTTGGTCGTTTGGGTTTTTGTAAAACGATGTGTCTTGTTGATGAGTGATGATGTTGTTCTTGGCCATATCAGAGCCAAAGCCAAGTAGGAGTTTGTAATTTGTACCGATTGCACTATTCTCTTGACTCTCTTCTTCTTCTATAACATAGAGTGAATTCCTAAAATCTTTAACCATTGCAGACTGCGTTCTAACTTCAATTTATTCTTAATTTAATTATCTTTATTATTTATTTTTGATTGCGATTTTGGCGATCACCATCGGTGCTTGCGGGACCGCCACCGAACCTGCCAAGACCGATAATACGGCTAACAATGCATCTGCTGAAAAAAAGGATGAAACGGGTAAATCGGACGAAGCCAAAAAAACGGATTCAACAAGTTCGGCGGAAGTTACCGCTTCAACCCCGACCGAAGCTATCAAAGGATTTGTAAACGCCATTCGGGCTAAAGATGTTGAACTTGTAAAGAAATATCTTTCCAAACAATCGCTCAACGAAATGGAAGAAGATTCTAAAAAAGTTAATAAACCGCTTGATGAAATGCTGCAAGAATTCGTCAAAGCTCCGTTGCCTTTTGAAGGCGACCCGGAAATCCGCAACGAAAAAATTGACGGCGACAAAGCGACTCTGGAAGTCAAAGCCGAGGGAAATTGGGAGGAAACAAAGCTCGTTAAAGAGGATGGGCTTTGGAAAATTGACTCGTAAAAAGAGAATTTATAATCAAGGAAAAAGGCGTGTATCGGTTTTGATACACGCCTTTTTTTTAGACAATTCGGCTTTTGAGGGCCTTGGCGACCGCTTCGGATTTTGAATGGACCTGAAGTTTTTCGTAGATATGCTTGATATGAAACGAGATCGTATTGACGCTTAAGTTCAGTTCGGCTGCGGCCGTTTTATAATTATGGCCGTCAACGAGCATTTTCAAAATGCGTGTTTCGTGCGGGGTCAGATCATAATCAACCTGTTTCGGCGGCGGACTCTGCCGGAACAATTCCATGACGCGTTGGGCGATTTCCGGCGACATCGGTGCTCCGCCGTTCATAACTTCCCGCAAACATTCGAGAATCTGACTCATCGGCGTAGATTTCAAAAGATAACCGCTCGCTCCGGCACAAATGCCGTCAATGATCCGGTCATCATCGTCATAAACGCTCAAAATTATGATCAAAAGATTCGGGTATTTTTCTTTAAGAATTTTTATACCCTCGATGCCGTTCATTTTCGGTAAACCGATGTCGTTTAGAACCACATCGGGAAGATCTTTCGGCAATTCCTCGAGGGCTTCTTCCATCGTCCGAAAACTTCCCGAACATTCGAAACCTTCCGCACCGCCGATAAGTCTGGTTAAACCAAAGCGAATCTCTTCGCGGTCTTCAACGATCGCCACCCGGATCATTTTCTTTTCATTATCCATTATTAAAATTTAAGATGTTTTCGGAAAGACTAAACTCGTCTTCGGAAAGGCAAAACCGCCGAGTCTTCGCGGAAGTTTTAAGGAAACGGTTGTTCCTTTTCCGATTTCCGAATGAATAGAAAGACTTCCGCCCATTTGTTCGGCTCTTTTTTTCATATTTATCAGACCGTTGCCTTCGCTGAGACCGTTCATTTGAAATCCCTTGCCGTTATCCGCGACGGTCAGATAAATTCCGTCCGGACGGCGTTTCAGCGAAATATCCACCTTCGAGCAACCGGAATGTTTGACGGCATTATTCACACTTTCTTTGAAAACCAGATAGATCTGCCGCCGCAGATCAACATCGAGTTTTGTTTCACCCAAATTTTCCGGTGCATTGAATGTAAATTCGATATTTTTCGCCCGCAGAACTTCGTTGGCAAACCGCCGCATTCTTTGCACGGTATCGCGGAAATTGTCGCGGTTCGGATTGATTGACCAAACCATATCGCTCATCGAACCGACGACTTCCCGCGATGTATCGGCGATCATATTCAATGATTTTTTATCTTCCTCGCCCAAACCATTCGGATTTTGTACCAGAACTTCGCTCAGGATAGAGATTTTTGAAAGCGACGAACCGACATCGTCGTGCAGA
>JBGTRS010000662.1:0-2304 GCA_041940665.1 Pyrinomonadaceae bacterium
CTTGGTCGCTTCAAACCAAAGCGTCGTGTAGCGTCCCGGGACGACATCCGCTTTCGTGCGGAAGGCCGGAATCGAAAAATCGTGCAGAACGTCTTCGGTCGTCATCGTCAGTTTGATCTTGCGTCCGACGGGAACGTGTAGTTCGTTGATCTCCCTCTGTCCGGTCTGATGCTGAATCTTCCACATCCATTGTTTCCCGACGACGTAGATTTCCATCGTATCGGCGGGAACCCGGTATTGATTGTAATAGACCACCGCTCCGCCGAGGAAGATCGTCATCGAAATCACGAACGGCACAAACGACCAGAACAATTCCAGCGGAATCGAACCGTGCATCTCGTCCGGCGTGGCGTATTTTTCCTTTTCACGATATTTGATCGCAAAGAAAAATATCGCGAAAACGATCCCGACCGTAAAAAACACACTGATCGCGATCAGGTAAAAATATAAATAATCAACTTCCCACGCAAACGAGGATGCCGCCTCAGGAAATAATGGAACCCAGGATTTAGATTGCATAATCATCATCAAATTTCAGATTTCAAATTTCAGAACTAACGATCCGAAAATGAAATTAAATAATTACAAATTCAAACTACTTTTTTGTTTCGCCGCCAAAAGACGAACAACATCGCTCCGAGTCCGAGCAAAGTCGCGACCGCCATCAACCGCAGCACGTTCAGGATCGCAAAACCGTATTTTCCCGTCGAAGGATCGTAATGAAAACAATACAGATACAATTGATCAACCGGATTGCCGATCTTGTTTTCCGACGATTCCATAATGCCGAATTTGACATCCTTCGGAGCATAATCAATGCCGTAAAAATATCTCGAAACCTTGCCTTCCGGCGTTAAAATGATAATTCCGCCGGCGTGGGCGAACTGGTTCGTTTTCTCGTCGAATTTATAATTAAATCCGACCGCTTCGGTTACTTTGTCAATCTCGCTCTGCGTCCCCGTCAGAAAATGCCAGCCGGCGGCCGTTTCGGGACGGTTATATCTTTCGACATAACTTTCCTTTTTGTTCTTTGCCAGATTCGGTTTTTCGTTCTCGCGGGCGTCAAAGCTGATCGCCACAACATCGAATTCCTCTCCGGCGTTAAATGAAATTCCCTTTAGGGAACCCGTCAAACCGTTCAGAACCTCGTTGCAGAGCATCGGGCATTCGTAATAGACGAGAGCTAAGATAACGGGACGACCTTTGCCGAAATACTCGCCCAATCTGACTTCCCTGCCGTTTTCATCCTTGAAAATCGCTCCGAAAGGAACTTTTGCATTGAGTTTTTGTTCAATGCCGACGGTTTTCAAAGTTTCGGGAATCCCGTTGCTCGTCGCCTGACTCGGATCGTATTTTCGCGGCGAATAGAGCGGCGAGTTGTAATGCTCGTTTTTCTGAGCAAACCCGACGCCGGCCACCGTTAAAATTATCAAACCCAAACTTGCCAAAAGTTTCAGTTTCAAAACCGCTGAATTGTCTGAACTTTTTCTCATTTTTTTACTACCTTTTTATATCCGCCCGGGTTCTTCCCGAACTGGCTCCCGACACCATCGAACGGGCTTCTTCCAGAGCCTGTTTGCCTTCGTCGTCACTCTTTGCCTTTAAGTTTCCGTCTTCGAGAAGTTTTTTCTTGGCTTCTTCGATCGGCAGAGCGATGACCGTTCCCGTTTTTTCATCCTTCTCGCCGTTTTCCCAGAGGTCTTCCCATTGCTTTTCAAGCTCCCTGTATTCGGCCTGCGGCTCTCTCAATTCCAGACTGACCCGGCCGCGGTTCGGATCGTCAATTCCGAAACCGGGAGCCGATTGCAGACGCGGTTCGGGCGGAAGTCGTTCGTCAGCCGGTAAAGCCATCGGATTTTCGTTATCCTTATCGGCTTGCTCCCATTGCGGCTGTAAAACCTGAAATTGAAAAACCCACATCAGACCGAAGGTAATGACGATCAACAGAAACAAACCGACGCCGAAATATATAATTCCTTTGAGTCCGATGATGTTCTGTTCATACGGCTGATCAAAATCTACAAAAGTCTTTTCGTGCTTGTCCATAATTCTATTTTAGGTGTTGGATTTTAGATTTTGGATTTAATTATTGTGCGAGATAATCAAATCCAAGCATTCAAAATCCAATCTTAAACTTCATTCAATCCAAAATCCTCAATCCAAAATCCTCTAATGTCCTTTCCCGTGTTCGATGGCGTTCTTCAACCACTCTCTGAGCGCTGTTCTTGGACGCTCACCGCTGCCACCGAACGAAGCCTTGAGGCGGGGATTTGTCCAATCTACCCAGTTCAGAGGCTCTAGAAT
>JBGTRS010000663.1:0-2283 GCA_041940665.1 Pyrinomonadaceae bacterium
TGTTGGCATAGCGCAGTTCCAGTTCCGACACGGATGTGTCAAAACGCTCCACCAGGCGCACACCGGCCTTGGCGAAGGCCGAGATCGCCATCAGCGAGGCGCCCTGGGTGATCTTGCGGCCCGAGCCGTCAGACTCGGTCTTGCCCGTATAGTCGGCGATGCGGCCGACCGCGATGTGCTGTTTGAGGCGGGCTTAAATGAAAGTTCGCTCATCATCCTTTCGACCAATGACGACGGGGTCAATATCTATCTTTCCATCTATTGCCGCCGTTTGAAGCCGGATGCCCGGATCGTTTCCCGCATCACCCACGAGCGGAATCTCGAAGCGATCCATCGGGCCGGAGCGGATTTTGTCTTAAGTTATGCTCCGCTCGGGGCGGAATCGGTCATCTCGCTTCTGCAGGGACGCGAACCCGTTATAATGGGCGAGGGCGTCGAATTTTTCACTGTCAGAACAACCGATAAACTTGCCGGAAGAACGTTGGCAGAAAGCGGGATCGGTGCATTGACGGGAATGATCGTGCTGGCGATTCGGAAAGACGGCGAGGTTATCCCGAATCCCCTGCCCGATTCCGTTCTGCCGGCAAATTCAAAACTGAATATACTCGGCACGACCGATCAACTTCAGGATTTCAAAAGAATCTTTTCGTAGATTCTAATTGTGATAATTCAAAAACTGTAACAATCAAAATCATCAATCTTCGGCATTTCCGGTAAGCTTCCGCAAGAATCCAAAATAAAAGGAAATGTCTAAGTTGAAAATTTTTATATCAATAATTTTTACAATATTGATCTCGCTTTCCGTCTTCGCACAGGGCGAGGTAATGACGAACAAAGAAGTTATTTTGATGACCCGGACGGGTTTGAGCAAGGATCTGATCGTCCGCAAGATCAAGGAAACGGAAGGCAGATACGAGACGACCGCCGAAGCTTTGATCGAGCTAAAAAAAGCGGGAGTTGCCGATGATGTCATCAAACTGATGATGGACGCGGACGCGGAAATAGATAAGCCGGATGAAGACACAAAAAGTTATTCCGACTCCGACGATCCCGCCAATGACCGGATCTGGGTCGCTCCCGTCTATAAAACAAAAGCCGACGACACGGCCCGCATCGTTCTAGACCCGGCCGAAGCACTCAAAAACGCCAGAACCATCGCCATCAAAAAATCCTCACTCCATCCGTCGCGGCAGGCTCTCGAAAAGGAACTCCTAAAACGCAAGGAATGGAAGGATCTGAAATTAAACATCGTCCGTTATAAAGAAGATGCCGATCTTTTGATCGAGATCGGTTATGTCTCGCTCTCCTGGATCACGCACCGTTACAGCTACCGCATTTTCGACAACAAAAGCGGCACGGTCATCGCGGCCGGCGAAACCACTTCGTGGGGAAGCTTAGCGGAAAATTTAGCCCGCGGAATCGCCAAAAGATTACACAAGGCGATGAATGAAGCGAAATAAACCCAAAGAAAAAAATGAGAAAAAATTTATCTTATGTTTATGTTCGTTTATGTAAATTTTCACGATACTCTCAAACGAGAATACTCCAAATTCAAAATTAAAATCAGGAACAGGACAAATATGAAATTAATCACTTCTTTGCTAATTTTATCAGTATTATTCGTGTTTCCATTCACTACGTTAGCAAAAGGAAACTCTTATAAAACCAATCTACTCGTGACCGTTAACAATAAGACGAAATCCGTCAACGGCAACCTGAAATTCGATGCAGAAAGTCTGACGGTGAAGGAACTCAACAAACCGGCGACAGCCAAAGAATTCAAGTATTCCGAAATAGTAGCGGCTGAATACTCCTATGCTAAAAAGCCGATCTTAAACACCGGCGGAGCGATTGCCACGGCTGTTTTGATCGGAGTTTTTGTCGTTCCCTTATTGTTTATGAAGAAAAAACAGCATTGGCTGGCGATCCGAACCGATTCCGATTTTGTCGTTTTAAGACTCGAAAGAAAAAATCACAAAGCCGTCATTACCGAACTTGAAACAAACGGCGTAGAAGTTACGACGGCAACGGAAGAAAATTCAAAGAAAAAAGATAAATCAGACAAATAAATCATCTTCACCAATTTCAACTAATCTAAAAAAGCAGCGCGAGCAAAAGCGTTGCTTTTTTCTTTGCTCATCATTTTGTTCGCTTTTATCCGATAATTTTTCAACCAGAAATTTTTCGTGTTCACTTTGTAAATCACAGCCCCAATCTTTAATTATATATCACCACATAGGTCCCAGAAAATAGTAAAGAGCCGTACCAACTATACCACCAAAA
>JBGTRS010000664.1:0-2281 GCA_041940665.1 Pyrinomonadaceae bacterium
CGATCCGGTCGGTGCGCGCGTCCTTCTCGACGGGATAGACGCCGTGCTCTCGGCCGAAGCGCGGGCCGAATGGCGCCAGAAGATCGGCTGGGCCTTCTATATCAACAACGACGATGCGACTGCGCGCGCCATTGCGCTGACGGCGGCTGATGGCGGTGCTGGTCCTTGGCTGGCCGAAGCCTTCTGGACGGCAGGTCTGGCAAGCTGGCGCATGGGCGATTGCCTTGCCATCGCCCCAGATCACATAACGCAAAGAATCGGGGCGTCTAAGAGAGCCTTGCTTGTTGAAATACTCAACTATTGATTCAGCTACAGTTTTATTTTCATCTGGCCAGACCTTTTTCAAAAGACTGAAAATTTTCAAGGAAAAGAGTAGCGAAAACTTCTTTTCGCCGCTCCTCGTCGCCGCGGCGATCGAAAGCAATGTCGCCGTCGGAAACAGATTTGTCGAACTTCTGGAACTGGAACGAGACAAATCCGATGTTACGGATATAACCAATAAATACGGCATCGTTTACGACAAAACAGTATCAGAAGCGACCAGTAAGACTCTGGAATTACTGGAAATTCTAAATCAGAAAAAATCGGAACCGGTCGCGGATCCGACCAGTCAGAATGATTCCGGCGGCACATCCGGAGAAAAAAATCAGGACAATGACCGATCGGGCATTAGAAACAACTTATTCGCCGCCAATAAATGGCTGGTTTTTGCGACGATCGCAGTAGTGATACTCGGAGCGATTTATTTTATCGCCGGCGGTCCGGCTATGTTTGATACAGTTGATACATCGAGTATTTCCAAAGATGTGAAGGTTGTAAACCTGGACAATTCCTCGCTTAAAGAATACGTACTTTCGGCCAAGATTAATGATAAAACCCTGTTTGCCATCACCAATGATAAGTGGAAAAATTCCAGTCAAACGGAAAAAGAAGAGATTGTCGGCAAATTTATCAGTGCCGGAGAAGAGAAAGGTTTTGAAAAGGTGCATATGATGAACAGCAACGGGGTTACCGTCGCCTTCGGATCAAAGGACGGTGTCAACATAATCGAATAAAGCGTCATTTCAAATTGATCTCGATAGAGAAACGCAACTTCAAGTTTTGAAGTTGCGTTTTCCTGTTGTAAAATCTCTTTTTTGATTTTTTTAAACGGTGCAGAACGTCTGAAAAATTCAAAAATAGGAGATAAAATGAACGCCAAAAATGTTTTAAGTTATGCTTCCGACCAAGAAGCAAGGTTTGTTTCCATCCGTTTCACAGATCTGGTCGGTGCCTGGAACCATCTGACCTACCCGATTGATGAACTGACCGAAGATTCTTTTGAAGAAGGTTTCGGTTTCGACGGTTCTTCTTTAAGAGGCTGGGCGGCGATCAATGAATCGGATATGCTGCTGATTCCCGATCCGACCCGGTTCTGGGTTGATCCGTTCGTTGATGAACCGACCATCTGCCTGATCGCTAACGTGGTTGATCCGATCACCAAAGAGGGTTATGGACTCGATCCGCGTTCGGTTGCATCGCGGGCGGAAAGCTATCTGAAATTTACGGGCTTAGCCGATACGGTCTATGTCGGACCGGAGGCCGAGTTTTTTGTGTTTGACGGTGTTTCTTTTCATAATGAACAACAATCTTCCGGCTATACGATCGGTTCCGAAGAAGGTCATTGGAACACGGGCAGAGTCGGCGACGAACTGAATCCGAATTTGGGTTATCACATCCGGGCCAAAGAAGGTTATGTTCCGGTTTCGCCGACGGATACTCTGATTGATCTGCGGAATACGATCTCATCTTTGCTTGATGAAGTCGGCATTCAGGTCGAATGTCATCACCACGAAGTCGCCACCGCCGGACAGTGCGAGATTGATTTCCGCTTTTCCGATCTCCTGCACACGGCTGATAATCTGATGCTTTTTAAATACATCGTCAAAAATACGGCCTATGCCCACGGCAAAACCGCGACCTTTATGCCGAAACCGATCTTCGGCGATAACGGTTCGGGAATGCACGTTCATACCTCGCTTTGGAAAGATGGCGAACCGCTTTTTGCGGGCGATGAATACGCCGGATTGTCAGAAATGGCAAAACATTACATCGGCGGACTTCTCAAACACGCTCCTTCCCTGATCGCCTTTGCCGCCCCGACGACGAACAGTTACAAACGGCTGGTGCCCGGGTTTGAAGCACCTGTCAATCTGGCGTATTCGGCCCGAAACCGTTCCGCCGCCGTGCGAATTCCGATGTTCTCGCAAAGCCCGAAAGCCAAACGCATCGAATTTCGCCC
>JBGTRS010000665.1:0-2278 GCA_041940665.1 Pyrinomonadaceae bacterium
TGCGTTGTATGATTTGACCCGCTTATCATTTCCGTCGTAAGTATAGCTTGCCGACAGTCCGCTGCCAATGATGATTACTTTTATATTTTATTTTCTTTGCTATTTATCAATTTTAGTAGCTTACTCAGAGAGAACTTTCTTCATTTACTTTATTAATTTAATTCATCGATTTTCACCTTGCGACAAATAATGCTGATTCCTTCTAATTCCTCATTTTTCCCCCACCCTCTGATAAATGAGCTTGCTAAGGTCACGTGGGAAATATTACTTGCGTCTTCTGACGGAATAGATAAAATTTTCAGTCTATTCAGCCATCTTATTTTTTCACTACTTGAATCTTCTTGATATACGTCATAAATTTGGATTGGAAAATCATAATCATTAGAATCGCCTTCACCTAATGTCTCGTATTCGAAACGCAAAACACCAGTAAATTTGATTCTCCAAAGTCTTGTTTTTGAAGACTCATAATAATTAGATAAAACTACAGTAATTTCAGTTAAATTACTGCTTATATTTATACTAATTAGTTCGCTGTCATGAAAGTCATGACTCAGTTCCGGTCGAAGGATTTTAGGTTTCATGAAATTTATTTGGCTGGTATATGAGCAGCCGTTGTTTTTTTGTCTACAACTCGTCCTGCGTTATTTATTGGGGTTTTTCCATCTGGAGCAAATTTATGCCAATGGTTTCCCCCTTAGAGTTTTTCGCATCATACGCCGCTCTAACTTTACCAGTTTTAGGATCATAGAATTCATATCTTCCAGTTTTTGTTTTTCTAACTTTAAGTCCCTACTCCGTTAATGCTTTTCTGCCAGAAGTTAGAAATTTATCTCGTAAAACTTGTCCGTCGGCTAAAGCACGACGGCAATTGATAAAAACAGACTTTTTCAGTCTTCAGAAAGAATACTACCAACTGCCTCTTGCCAACCGCCGACTAAATCACCGGAATAAATTTCTCATTAACGCGTGTCCATAACTTTTGAGCAAGTTGTTTGCGGTTGGCTTCAACGACGGTTTCCGAGCCGAAGGTGATGATCGCCCGGCATTTACGAAGCTGGAAAAAACGCCACAAATGTTCGATAAAACTGATGTCTTCCCACCAGCAGATCGCATTGCTCGCTTTATGTTCGTCGGAATCTACACTGTAGGTTATTGAAGCGTAATGGATCGGCAGATCGGTCTGAGCGGCGAATTCAAAAAACGAGGAGTTGAACGGCAGAACCTTTTCGCCTTTGGTGCTGGTGCCTTCGGGAAAGATTATGACGCCTTCGCCTTCGTGCAGTTTTTCGAGAATTTTTGCACCGGCCCGCGGAATATCGCGGCGGTTTTCGCGGTTAATAAAAACCATTCCCATATCGCCGATGATCTTTCCGGCGACAAACCACCTTTCGATGTCAGCTTTGGCGACGAAAACGCTTTCGATAACCGAACGCAAAAGCGGAATGTCGGTGTAGCTCAGATGATTCGAAACGAGAAAAAACGGCGGTTTCGGTCTTTCGCCGATAACTTCGACTTCCATTCCGGCGATTTTGACAAATGCTCGTGCCCAGATTCTGAACACCAATTGCCGCCAGTATTGTTTGTTCGGAATGATAAAGTCAGCCACAAACCAAGCTCCGTAAATCCCGAAGGTCAAGCCGAAAAACAGAAACATTTTTATCGCCGCACGTATATATCTCATTTCCTAAAATCTTAAATAATTTACTGTTCAGTTTCAATATTCTTGAAATTATATCTGAGTAGAACCCGCATCGGCAGAGTTTTTCCGTCGCGGTCGGCCGGCCGCCAGATCATTTCGTTGACCGTCTTGATGACCGATTCATCCAGACCGAATCCCGCCCAGCGGACGATTTCCGTTCGCAAGATTTTTCCGTCCGCGTCAATATCCGCCAAAACGTCAACCGTCGCGGTGACGTTATAAAACGACGCGAGCCTCGTATATTCGGGTTTAATTCGCCGAAAGGGAAGCGGCGGCCGAAAGCCTTCTGCGTCGGGCGAATTCTCGTCGGGAAGTTCGGCAACCTTTTGATTCGTTTCGTTTAATTCCTTCGCATTTGCGGATTTTATTTCGCCCGAGAGATTTTTCGCAATTTTTTCGATCGAAGCAAAAAGTTTCGCCTTTGCCTGTTGCTCTGAATCTTCTTCAAATTTTTCAAGCGTCCAGAAAACAAGTCTGCCCGTCCGCGAACTGACGAGATAAAATGTTGTAAAAGATTCAAAATACTTCTCTTTTTCAAACGAAGAACGTCTAAGTGTTTCGCTTTTGATGATGATA
>JBGTRS010000666.1:0-2270 GCA_041940665.1 Pyrinomonadaceae bacterium
TTTCTGAGCGGTTTGCTGATCGGCGGTGTAATCAGCTGGTTTTACCACATCCCGTTTTTGCCGAAGATTTTCGCAATCGGGGCGGGAAGCATTTTGACGGTTGCCGGTTTCGGCATAATTTTTATTGCCCGTTCCAAAATGCAGAAAGCGGAAACGAACATCGAACCCTGGAAACCGACAACGGCAATCTTGAGCGACGGAATTTACGGCCTCAGCCGTAATCCGGTTTATCTGGCGATGATCTTTATCTATCTAGGGATTTCGTTTCTCGTTAATTCTTTCTGGCTTATGCCGCCGCTCGTTTTGGTTTTGCTCGTAATGCACTACGGCGTCATCTTGCGGGAAGAAAAATATCTCGCCGATAAATTCGGCGACGGTTATTCGGATTATAAAAAACGGGTTCGGCGATGGATTTAACTTTATTTGGTACGAATTTCTTTATACATAATTTTTTTTGATAAACCTGAAAAGGGATTTGGATTTTATGAAGCAGTCATATAGAAAAGTTTTATACATATTTTTATTTTTTATTTTTGCTTTAGCGGGTTTCGGCGAAATAAAAGCTCAGGATGTCACGCCGACACCGCCGGTCGTTGACAGGACGGACAGCAGTTTGACGGACGGCGACAATGAGAAAAATGTTCGCCCCGAAAATTTGGAAGGCGTTCCGCCGATCGCTACCGATTATGAATCGAAGGAACGCGATCTACCGGATCTGGGCAGAATCGGCGTTGATATGTTGTCGCAAAAGCCGATCTCTTTGAAAGAAGCGATCGTCAAAGGTTTGGAAAACAACATCGACATCGAAGTAACAAGAAAAGATGTCCAGATCGCCGAATTCGAACTCAAAGCGGCGGACGGTTTTTACGAACCGCGTTTTTCCGGTCAGACCTTCTATGAACGGGCGACGACTCCGAACGTCAGTGTTTTCAGCACGAACCGCACGACGACGAATAATTCGATCAACGGCAACGCCCGTTATCAAGGCTTTGTCAGAGATTTCGGGACGACCTATTACGCCGAACTCAGCAACCAGCGTTTGACGACGACAAATCCGATCTCGATCTTAAGTCCGCAGTACAACACAAGTTTTACGGTCGGCCTATCGCAGCCGCTTCTGCGGGGCAGAAGTTTCGATAATCAGCGGCGGATCATCGAGATCGCCAAACGGAATCTGTCTCTGACCGATACGCAGTTTCGTCAAAAAGCGCTCGAAATTACGGCGAATATCCAGCGTGCCTATTGGGATCTGACGTTTGCTTTGAAAAATTTACAAGTCCAACGCGACGGCGTCAGGGATGCCAAAGATCAACTCGCCCATAACCGACGTCTGGTTGACGAAGGCATTCTCGCTCCGATAGATATTGTCGCGGCGGAAACGCAGGTTGCCAATCTCGAGCAGAACGTCTATACGGCTTTGGAGCAGGTCAACCGGGCGGAAAATCTTCTGAAAAATCTGATCTCGGGTAACAGCGAAGATCAGATTTGGAACGAAGCCCTCGTGCCGACCGATTCGGTCAAACTCGATGCACCGCGGACGACTCTAACGGACGCTCTCGCACTCGCGTTCGATAACCGTCCCGAACTCGAATCAAACCAGGTTGCCGAAGACATCAACAAAATCGAGCAGAAATACTACCGCGACCAAAACAAACCGCAGATTGATCTGACAGCAAGCTATTCGTCTTCAGGGATTTCGGGAAGTTTCAACGATAATTTCAGAACGCCTTTTCAACCCGCCGAGTGTCAGAATGATCCGACGAGTCAAGCTTGTATAGATGCGATCAATCTGTTGAATTCTCAGAAGATTGGGATATCTAGTCTTCAGAGCTTGCATGAGCAGCAAAATGGAGCGGAGGAGAAAAGCAGATCAGATCCGCAAAAGGTTTTCCAAAGCGTGGAATGCATACAGAAAAAGCACAGCAGTCTAGATTGCCTAATAAAAGGCAAGCAATATTATTTTATTTTTAATAATTTGAATATAGGGGAATTCAGTTAAGATATTAAAAATTGCTATTGAAGCCTATTGAAATTTAATATTTTAACTGAATTTCTAATTGGTATTCAGTTAAAATATTAAATTTCAATAGGCTTCAATAACAATTTTTAATATTTTAACTGAATTCCCCTATAGTATTCAGTTAAAATATTAAATTTCAATAGGGCTCAATAGTAATTTTTAATATAATTAGTGAACACTACTATAATCCTATAGAAAGGAAAAACAGCTTAAGGCTATATTGGTGAACTACAAGGAGCGCGAAAAAAAG
>JBGTRS010000667.1:0-2251 GCA_041940665.1 Pyrinomonadaceae bacterium
TCCGACACCCGTTGCCAGTTCAATAGCAAATCCCGTCCAGCCGCCTATTTGATATGCCGTTGAACATTCGAGATTTGGGTCATCTATGCCCTGCCATTATTTGGGCATCGTGAGCTATACGATAAATTGTTTTAACTTTCATAGATATAAATTTACTAAAAAATTTCGACCTCTATATCATAGGCATTTTGAAAATATGTTGCATAAGGTCCTCCGGCTTTTTTTAGTATTCCTTGTTTCCACCATGTATTCTGATTAATAAGTTTGACATCATCTTTTAATAGTTTTTTGAAGTCTTGATCAATTTCTTCTACTGTTATTTTTAACTGTTGAAGTTCATTAAAAGATTGTAACTTTTGTGACATAAGTAACTGTTCCAGTTTATCTCTAACAGAAATTTCGTTGTTATATTCGCTTATATCCCATTGATAACCATCTTCACACCATTTAACAAACTCTCTCCATTGAGTAACTAAACTTGCCGGAGAAACATTTTCACCAAGAATATTCTTCACTTCTATTAAAAATAATGTTTGACTATTCATATTTTTGTAAGCAATTTAAAATTGACTCAAAAAGTAATTCAGACCTCCATCGGGGCGGAAAAAAGTTCTAATTACATTATCCGGGCTTCTAACTCCAAAGTAGCCGGTTCTTGGATCAAATCTTACGAAATCTCCATCTGCTCTTACACCCTCAAGAACACCGTTTCGAGGATTTCCACTATGGAATTTTCGTGCTGCTTGAACATACTCTCTGAAACTTCCAAATTCAGGTAGATCAATACCATATGGAGATGGTTTTTGTTTACCCGCTTTATCAATAACACCTTTAACGTGTTTTGCATAATGTTCTGCTGCTTGTCGCACACTTGCAAAATTGGGAACTTCAGCTAATTCTTTAGTTGCAGTTTTTAAGCCTCGTCGTGCAGCAAACTTACTTCCGGCTTTTAGTATCCCGCCGACACCCGTTGCAAACTCGACAACCGTTGCCGTCCAGCCGCCCGCTTGATAAGCTGTCGAACAATCCAGCGTCGGATCATCCAGCCCCTGCCACTGTCTGATTTTTCTCGTTATTCCAAAACTGGCAGTATCGCCAAAACCGTAAACGAATTTTATCGGTCTTTCCAATCCTTCCAGTATTTTCTGCTCGACTCGAAATCTCGATTCGTTAATTCTTTCCAGATAGTCATTCCAAGCTAATCCTAATCCGTCGGTTCGGGAAATCGGATTGTTCTCGACGTAGCCGTAAAGATTGACATCACCGCCTGCAAATCCGATCGGGTCTTCCGAGATAAATCTGCCTGCTTTAGCGTCATACCAACGGGCGCGGTAGTAATACATTCCCGTAAACGAATCGAACTCGCGTCCCGTAAACCGATACCGCGTGGCGATATTGTCAGATGAATTTCCGTATGAATCGTAACTTGCCGATGAAGTGATATTTCCAGAAGAATCGGCTAAAGCGTTTGTCGAACCGAGATGATCTGCAAGGAAATATTTGACATCGCTTCCCGTCAGCATTTTCAGTTTATTGTCAATGCCTTCGCCATTAAGATATTTCGTCAAAGTGCCGGAATTATCGTCAACCAGAACATCCTGACCATCGTAGATAAACTTCGTGTTTTCCTTTGTGCCTTTGAAATATCGCTGAACTCGACGACCAAGTGCGTCATATTTGTAACGCACGGTTTCTTTACGAGTCGAAGCCGATGTCAAACGGTTTTCATAATCCCAGCTAAATCTCCAAAAGTTTTTGCCTTCCGATTTCGTTACCAAGTTGCCGTTCGCATCATAGTTGTAATTCGCCGTCGCGGTTGAAGCCAGACGGTTGAATTGTCCGGTTTGATAAGCGTAGCTTGCCGAAAGATGCGAAGATGTTCTGTTGCCGACATCATTGTAGTTGTAATTTTCATTCTGATTGTTCGATGCCGTAACGGTTTTCAAGCGGTCAATCGAATCGTAACCGAAAGTTCGCGTGTTGGTCGGCTCGATTATTTGATTGATTTGCGAAGCCGGATTGTAAGCGAATTGCCGATCAAACAGCGTGGCGGTCGAAGAAACATCTTTCAATCGTTTCAATCGGCTCATCCCATCATATTCGTAGGTCGTCGTTACGCCGTTCGGTAAAACTTTAGAAGTCAATCTGTCGGCATTGTCATAACCGAAATTTATCTGTGTGCTGTCGTTTGAATCAACGATATTCGCCAATCTGTCGGCATCGTCGAAGTTATAAACCGCATACCTCGCGC
>JBGTRS010000668.1:0-2246 GCA_041940665.1 Pyrinomonadaceae bacterium
GCAAAAGACATTGAGTCTAACAAGTACATCCTATATAAGCTAACCACAGATTGAGTACTTCACCCAACAATTAAGACAAATAACTGATCTGTTCTTCTCCTATTCCAACCATGTTGATGAGATTGAGAAAAAGCTTATTTTGATTGAGAAACGAAAAGAAATGCGAAAAGAAAATCGTAGGAAAGTTAAAATGATTGCTGAAGTTATTCAAGAAGAATAGAGCTATAAATCATCTGTGCAATCAGCTGAGGTGTTTGAAGAATAAAAAGAAAATACTTTTGAATAACAAGAAGAACAAATACTTCTGGCTGAAGAAATGAAAGAGGCGATGACTTTTGAAAGAGTCAACAGCACCGTCAGAATTACATCCGACAAAACTCTGTATGAATGGAACGGCATCGGCAAATCTCTTATTCGAAACGGCAATGAAGTTTTGATCGAACCCGAAGCGGGAATCGAAAAAACGGATTTAGCACCTTTTATCACCGGAGCGATTCTCGGACATCTTTTGAATCAACGCGGTTTTTTTGTTTTACACGGCAGCGGAGTCGTTATTGATAAAAAGGGTTCGGCTTTTCTCGGAGATAAGGGAACGGGCAAATCCACTCTGGCGGTTCATCTGCAAAACCGCGGACATAAATTTTTTACAGACGATCTTATTCCCGTTACTTTCAGAAATCACGAAATTTATACGATCCCGGGTTTTCCGCGGATCCGGCTCTGGTCGGATTCGGTTGCCTCGGTCGGCATAGACCCCGAAACATTGCCGCAGATCAACGGTTTTTTTGATAAACGCTCCTTTCAATGTTTTGAAAACTTTTCGGATAAACGGATAAAGTTGAGCCGGATTTTTATTCTGACCGAAGATGATGAATTGGGAATCGAACGGTTAAATCCGCCGGAATCATTTATCGAGATCGTCAGAAACACCTATCTCAACCGCTACATAAGAGCCTTCGGACAGACGACCGAACATTTTCAGCAATGCGAGTCGGTCGTTAAAGCCGTTCCGATGTTCAAATTGAAAAGACCTCACGATTTCGGGAAATTATCTCAGGTCGCCGATTTGATAGAGAACTTCGATCAAGAGATATAAATTTTAAGTGTTAGGAAATTTATCGAATAAAACAAGATATTTCGGATATTGGAAACGGGCGTTTTTACTTGTCTGGAAGGCGGCACCGAATTATACATCCGTCTGGGCTTTATTTCTGATTCTTCAGGGAACTCTGCCCGTGCTGGCGGTCTATCTGACAAAATATGTGATCGATTCCATCGTTGCCGCTCAGGCCAGCGGCGGCGAATGGACACGGATCAGCGATGCGATATTTTATTTGATTTTGATGGGCTTGGTTTTATTGGCGACCGAGATCGTCAAACATTTGAGTTCCTGGATACGGACGGCTCAGGCCGAATCCGTCAGCGATCATCTCGCCGATAAAATTCATAAGCAGGCTGCCGAGCTCGATTTTGCCTGTTATGAATCAGCCGAATATCACGACTTACTGGAACGTGCCAAAGGCGATTCGAGTTCAAAACCGCTCGCCTTACTGGAAAGTATCGGAGCGGTTGTTCAAAACGTCATAACCGTCTCGGCTTTTGCACTTATTCTGATAACTTATGCCTGGTGGCTGCCGTTCGTTCTGTTGATCGGAACTCTGCCGGCACTTTATATAACGCTCAAAACCGACCGGATCTATCATAACTGGTGGAAATCCAAAGCGGACGAAAGACGCTGGGCGAATTACTATGACGTGATGTTGACGCACAGCGAAGCAGCCGCCGAAATGCGGCTTTTCGGCTTGAGCGGTCATTTCCGAAATCTCTATCAAACGATCCGCAACCGTCTGCGAAAGGAAAAATTATATCATCTGCGAAGACAGGGCATCGGTAAGGTTTTGGCCGGTGCTTTTGCCCTGATCGTCTCGGTCGGGGCGATCGCCTGGATGGCCGTGCGGGTTTTGTATAACTTAGCGACGCTCGGCGATCTCGGCGTTTTTTATCAGATCTTCAGCCGCGGCCAGAGTTTGATGGGAACTTTGATCGGCAGTGTCGGAAGCACCGCCAGCAACAGTCTCTATCTGGAAAGTCTGTTTACGTTTTTGGACTTGAGATCAAAGGTCGTCTCGCCCGCCAATCCGCAGCCGATCTTTTCCGAAATAAAAAAAGGCATCAGTTTCAAATCCGTGACATTCTGTTATCCGGATTCATCAAAACCCGCTTTGGATAATTTCAGTTTGGAAATT
>JBGTRS010000669.1:0-256 GCA_041940665.1 Pyrinomonadaceae bacterium
TGAGCGTGTTCAACCGCCGAACATATCTGCCGGAAAATTTTCAGGCGTTTTTTTAAAGACAGTTCGTTGTCAGCACAAAATTCTTTGAGCGGTTGGCCGTCGGCAAATTCCATTACGAAATAGGGCAAACCTTCGGATGAAATTCCGCCGTCGAGAAGTGCGGCAATGTTCGGATGTTTGAGCGTTGAAAGAATTTTTTTCTCTTGTGCAAACCGTGTTTGAATCGCTTCGGAATCCATTCCGCGTTTGATGATTT
>JBGTRS010000669.1:266-2243 GCA_041940665.1 Pyrinomonadaceae bacterium
AGCGACCCTTTGTTGAAAATCCGAACGGAGCCGCCTTGCCGCATAAACCGTCCCCATTCCGCCGGTGCCGATTCGTTCCAGGATCAGATAATCGTCAATTTGTTTGCCGATAAAATTATCTCTGGTTTCATCAAAAGCAAGACCTTCTTTGATGAGAAAAGGCCGGTCAATAAAATCTCCCGCTTGTTCGTGAGCTTTCAGAAGTTTTTCGACCTTTTCGCGAATGTCCGCGTCGCAATCACTCAAAAATTGCCGACGTTCATTTTCCGGCAAATCCAAAACTGCCGAAAACTTCGATTTTATCTTCTGCCATTTCACCGCATCCATAGAGTTTTTCGAAACACTACGCGAAAAAAAATCACAAAACGGCTCAATCGCCGCTTATTTTTTGATAAAGCCAGGCTCTCGCCGTCGTCCATTCACGTTTGACCGTGGCGGGCGAAATCTTTAAAACTTCCGCCGTTTCTTCGATCGTCAAACCGGCAAAATACCGCAGTTCGACGATGCGGCATTGTTGAGCGTCGAAATTTTCCAATTCGCTCAAAGCCTCATCGAGTTCGAGCAGATTTTCATCAACCTCGACCGAAACCGACGGGGAATCGTCCAGAGAAACCTTTTCCGCTCCGTGCTTTGACGATTTTCGCTGACGTGCCGCATCGATCAAGATCCGCCGCATCGCTTGAGCGGCAATCGCAAAAAACTGTCCGCGATTTTCCCAATCAACCTTTTTTTGATTTGTCAGCTTGAAATATGCTTCGTGAACGAGTTCCGTCGTTTGCAGAGAAACGGCGTGTTCGCGGTTTAAGAAACTGGCGGCAAGTCTTCGCAGTTCGTTATAAACGACGGGCAGAAGTCTGTCCAATGCTTCACGATTCGTGCTCCCGTCGCCGATCTCTTGTAAAAGCTTTGTAACTTCGCCTTCCATAAAAATTTATGAGCCGATTTTAGCATAAATCTCGCGTAGTGTGTTGATTGAAATCCGGAGATATTTTTATGACAAGAAATTTGGTAAAAGGCTTTATTATCAGCTTATTTTTGGCAGTTACAGTGTTTGCTCAAAAAAGCGAAACATTCGATATTCTGAGCTTTAAATCGCCGAAAAACTGGCAGAAAGAAGTATCTGAAAATGGCGTTCAACTCGGCATTGAAGACGCAAACGGAAATATTTGTCTGCTGACGATTTTTAAGTCGTTGCCCGCGACCGATAATTCGAAAGAAAACTTTGAAATGGCTTGGGAAAGTATCGTTAAAGAAACCGTCTCGGTCAAATCAAAACCGCAGATGCAGCCTTCGGCAAATGAAAACGGTTGGACGGCCGAAAGCGGTTTTGCCGAGTATGAGAGCGATGGAAATCGAGGGTTGGTTTTACTGGTAACGATCTCAGGCGGCGGTAAAATGGTCAATATTCTCGGTTTGATGAACTCGAGTGCTTATCAAGCAGAGATCACGCAGTTTCTCGATTCGATCGTTTTGCCAAAGGTCGAACCTCAAAAAACTCAAACAACGGCAAATCAACATAGCCAAAATCAAACGCCGACCCCGCGAAAAAGCAGTTTTAAATTTAACGAAACAAAATTTGATGACGGCTGGACAAGCACCGAACAGGAAGATTGGGTGGAAGTAGCCAAAGGAAATCTCAAGGTTTTAATTCATTACCCGAAAGAAGGCACCATTTTTCCCGCCGATCCCGAACCGCTCACAAATGCCGCCTGGAATATTTTGGTTGCTCCGCGATACAGTAACCTGAAAAATTACAGAACGGCATATATCAATACATACAACAGACCGTATTTAGGAATGGGATATGCAACGGATAATGCTTCGGGTAAACAAGTTTTTATCATTCTTTTCAGACAGGGTAACACTGGTTGGTTAGAATTTATCGCTCCCGACAAAAACAGCTTCGTGCAGCAATTCAAGTTCGATCCCGAAACCATAAAATGGGACAGCGACAGCGATCTCTTAAAACCGCTTGTT
>JBGTRS010000670.1:0-2232 GCA_041940665.1 Pyrinomonadaceae bacterium
TTTTGAATAGTTGAGGAGAATAAAGATAAAAAATGAGCAAAGAGAAGTTTGACAGAAGCAAACCGCACGTGAACATCGGGACGATCGGTCACGTGGATCACGGGAAGACGACCTTGACGGCGGCGATTACGACCGTATTGGCGAAGAACAATCCGAAGATCAATGTCCGGGCATTTGATTCGATCGACAATGCTCCGGAAGAGAAGGCTCGGGGGATAACGATTGCGACGGCTCACGTTGAGTATGAGACGGAGAATCGTCACTATGCCCACGTGGATTGTCCGGGACACGCCGATTATGTGAAGAATATGATTACGGGAGCGGCTCAGATGGACGGAGCTATCTTGGTTGTCGCGGCGACGGATGGTCCGATGCCGCAGACGCGTGAGCATATTCTGCTGGGTCGTCAGGTCGGCGTGCCGGCGATGGTCGTGTTTATGAACAAGGTGGATATGGTTGATGACGAAGAACTTCTCGAGTTGGTCGAACTGGAAGTCAGAGAACTTTTATCGGCGTATGAGTTTCCGGGCGATGACATTCCGGTCATCAAGGGATCGGCATTAAAAGCTCTGGAAGGCGATGATAAATGGGAAGCGACTATCTTAGAGTTGATGGAAGCGGTTGACAGTTACATACCGGAGCCGGAGCGGGAAACGGACAAACCGTTTTTGATGCCGGTCGAGGATATCTTTACGATTCAAGGTCGCGGAACGGTGGCGACGGGCCGGATCGAGCGTGGGATTATCAAGGTCAATGAGCCGGTCGAGATCGTCGGTATCCGGGATACGCAGAATACGGTGTGCACGGGTGTTGAGATGTTCAAGAAACTCTTGGATGAAGGCGTGGCGGGCGACAATGTCGGATTGCTGCTACGCGGCGTCGAACGCTCGGCGATCGAGCGGGGACAGGTGATCGCCAAACCGGGAAGTATTACTCCGCATACGAAGTTCAAGGCCGAGGCGTATGTTCTGACGAAAGAAGAAGGCGGACGCCACACACCGTTTTTTACGGGATACCGGCCGCAATTTTACTTTAGAACGACGGATGTGACGGGAGTAGCGAACTTGCCGGGCGGAGTGGAGATGGTAATGCCGGGCGATAACATCGAGATGGAGATCGAGCTGATTGCACCGATCGCGATGGAGAAAGGCCTGCGGTTTGCGATCAGAGAAGGCGGCCGAACGGTCGGAGCCGGCACCGTCACCGAAATTATTGAATAGGATTTGCACTTTGTCATTAGTCCTTCGTCCTTTGCAAAAAATCGAAAAGCAATCGGCGAAGGACAAAGGACAAATGACTAAGGACGAATATTTATGCTAAACGAAAAAATACGCATCAAATTAAAAGCATACGATCACCGCGTTTTAGACCAATCAACCCAAGAGATCGTTGATACGGCTAAAAGAACGGGAGCCAGAATTGCCGGACCTGTTCCGCTTCCGACGGTCAAAAACAAATGGACTGTTTTGCGTTCGCCGCACGTTGATAAAAAATCTCGTGAGCAATTCGAGATCAGAACGCACAAACGCCTGATGGATATTTTAGATCCGACGGCGGAAACAGTAGATGCTTTAATGAGATTGGATTTGCCGGCCGGTGTTGATGTTGAGATCAAAGCATTCGGTCAGTAAGGCAAAAGGCAAAAGTAAAAAGGTAAAGGTTGAGCGTTTGGGGTTGGAAAATTACAACTGACAGCGAGCAACAGACGATGGACAAAAAGAAATGATCAACGGAATCATCGGAAGAAAAATGGGAATGACGCAACTCTTTGCGGAAGACGGTACGGTTACACCCGTGACCGTCATCAAAGCGGGACCCTGCGTTGTAGTTCAGAAAAAAACGGCTTCGGGACGCGACGGTTACAATGCCGTGCAACTCGGATTGGTTGAAGATAAACCGATCAAGTTGAAAAATGTCAAAAAGCCGATGCGCGGACATTTTGAGAAAACCGGCGGCGGTGTTCCGCCGACCCGAGTTCTCAAGGAGATTCGCCTGCAGGATGAGCCGGAAGCGGAAGTCGGCGATCAGGTCAAGGCCGAAATTTTCAGCGACGGCGAAAAGGTTGATGTCGTCGGCAAGTCAAAAGGTCGCGGTTTTGCCGGAACTATCAAGCGGCACGGTTTTGCCCGCGGTCCGATGACGCACGGTTCGATGAATGTT
Source organism: Pyrinomonadaceae bacterium (assembly GCA_041940665.1). Taxonomy (GTDB): domain Bacteria; phylum Acidobacteriota; class Blastocatellia; order Pyrinomonadales; family Pyrinomonadaceae; genus Aridibacter. The sequence goes on from JBGTRS010000670.1 coordinate 2,161, forward strand.
CGTCGTCCGGGTTCGATCGGTCAATCGGCAAGTCCATCGAGAGTTCTGAAGGGAACAAAATCTTCGGGACAT
>JBGTRS010000671.1:0-2219 GCA_041940665.1 Pyrinomonadaceae bacterium
CCGGCGGCACCATCAAGTATGACGGCGAGCCGCTCTATGAACCGCTGGAATCCGAAACAGAAGAGCAGGCGGCGCGCTGGCAAGAGAACCGGCGTATCGCGTTTTTCGGCTCTTTTCGCCATATCGAACGCGAGTTGATATGACTGAAAATAAACGGCGGAAATCTGCGTGATCATCCAGGCGTATAATTTGTCGTTGGAGAATTTATTCCGCATAAAATCATCTGTCGTTTTGGAGTTTTCGATCTGCAGTTCCTGATTTTCGAGTTCCTTTTCGGCGATGGCTTGCCGGATCTCGGCGGCGTTTATCTGAAATTGAATCTGTTCTTTTTCGATCGTGGCGAGTCTGCCTTGAAAATCCCAATCATCTTTCCTTCGATCAAATGAACCTCTCGTAGAAGCTAAAGCTGCCCCTTTATTTAAAGCATTGGATATTGAAGAAAGCGTCTTGACGGCAATTTCCGCCGCATCTCCAACTTGCTTTCCTCCGATTTCGATCTTTACTACAGGAGACCCGCCGAATCCGGAGCCTCCGGCAACAAATTGGGGAATTGCCTTCAATCCTCCGGCAAGCACATATCCAACAGCAATGGCCGCATCAATAACTGTTGAGGCAATTGATAATCCGAAAGCGATTTCCTCGGCCAGATTCATATATTCTCTGCCTTCATAATAAGATTTCTTCTCTTCGGCCAGATTGAAGGCTTCGTTAAGACTTTTAACATTTTCAACCGCTTCTTCGATCTGTTTTTTGCGAATTTCCCTGACGGCTTCGAGCAGTTGAATTTCGTGCTGTGATCTGAGCAAAGCCAGTTGTTCGACATCCTTTTTTTCCAGAACGCTCAGTAGTTTATCTCCGAGCGAGCGGACCTCGTTGCAGAATTCGATGGCTTTTTGAACGACGATGCGGAAGCGATAATGCGGAGTCGGAACGGCAAGATCGTTCAGGACGCTTCCCAGATCAATTCCGGCGGCGGCGGCTTTGACCAGGATGGCCGGGTCAATCGGCGGTTCGAACAGCGGGAGTTGTCTGACGATGCCTTCGATATTCATACAGTTGCGGATCTTGAACAAGCGGTCTTCAACCGTGTCCCAGTATTTATCGAGAAAGTCATTGTTGGGAATGCAGAAGTAAAATGTATCCAGATTCGGGATCGGCTCGGTTCCGCCGGTTGACGGTACGACCTTCATCGGGAGCAGGGTGTCTTCGATGACAATATCAACTCTGGCGTTCCCGAAGTCGTCAAGTTTCGGTTCGAGTTCATTAAAGGTCAATTCTTCGTGTTTAACGTTCGGAACTTTTTGCGGACGCTCGCCCAAAATTTCATACGCGAGCATATATAAATTGGATGCTTCGTTGATGGATTCGATCGAATCACGCCGGAAAAGCATATCGCCCCATGCGATCAGATTGTCGAGATATTTCATAACGACATTTTTCTGATAGGCGACGGGCCGGTTGCGGGCGATCAGGTGCGGTTTGAACGGATTGTTTTTCCAGGCCGTCAGCCGTCCTTCGTATTCCGGCAGATCGATGTTCGACAAAATAAATTCGATCCGCTGTTTGCGGTAATCGTCCGAATTATGTTCAAAGAAAGGTTTTGTGATCCAATACCTCTGCGGAGTCGGCAGATCTTCGATATTGGTCGGATCGAAGATGTAATGAAACCAGGCCATCGCATCCTCGAACTTCTGATTCTGCATCAGCCGGCAGGCGATCATCAGCGGAGCGTGGAAGAACAATTCCCAGTTGTAAACCGAATAAGCTCCGCCGTATGAAAAATCGTTGATGTCTTTTTTGACCGTGTCGTCGGCAACCGTTTTTGAGGTCGGACTATAGGACGAAAAACCGAACGTATTGGCGGGCGGGAAACTCTGCGGAGCGGTCTGGATTTTTCGGTTTAGCAGACCGTCAATTCCGTCGCGGTTAAACTCGCGGATAAAGAGCATCGTGTAGGGATGATAAAAAGGCAGAAAGCGGTATTTGCGGGTGTCCTGGAGAACCTGCCCGTAATTGATCGAGATGGTTTCCCATTCGGGTTTGATAAAAAACGCCCGTTTGCTGTCCTGATAAAACAGGGGGTGATCCGTCGCCATCGTATTGAGTTGTAGATCCTGCTGGGTGATGACGAGTTCAAACGGCGAAATCGCTCCGCCGAGCAGCGTCTCCGTCGTATTGTTTTCCAGCACGCGAAGTTGATTCAGATTGACATTGTGATT
>JBGTRS010000672.1:0-2215 GCA_041940665.1 Pyrinomonadaceae bacterium
GGTTTCAATGCGAGGTAAAGATGGTCAGACACGAGGACGGGCATCCGTGGTTTATCCACGGCGTCGGGTTCGACATCACGAATCAAAAACAGATCGAAGAAGAATTAGCCGGCCGCCGCAAAATGCTTCGGGGAATTTTGGAATATGCTCCCGATACGATTGTCGTCGTTGATAAAGAAGGAAAAATCGAACGGGTCAATGCCCAGGTCGAAAGCATTTTCGGATATAAACCGGAGGAACTGAACGGCCATCCGATAGAAATTCTGATTCCTCAAAGATTTCATAAAAAGCACGAAGCCAACCGGAAAAAATACGTCGAAAATCCGCATCTGCGTCCGATGGGAGATGAGCTTGCTCTACGCGGCAGACGCAAGGACGGCAGTGAATTTCCGGTTGAAATAATGCTCAGTCCGGTCAAGGCGGAAACCGGCGATATGATCATCGCTGTCATCCGCGACATCACCAAACGGAAACGGAACGAAGCGGAACGCGAACTTATTTTCAATCTTTCGCTCGATATGATCTGCGTAGCCGGTTTTGACGGTTATTTTAGACGATTAAATCCGGCTTGGGAGAAAACTTTCGGATTCAGCACCGATGAATTGAAAAACACACCGTTTCCCGAATATATCCACCCCGATGACCGCCGGGCGGTGATCGAAGAATATAGAAAACTTTTAAGCGGAGAACCGACGATTGATTTTGAGTGCCGTTGCCGATGCAGTGACGGTTCATATAAAACGATTGCGTGGACGGCGGTTCCTCTGCCCGAAGACAAAGTTTTTCACGCGATCGGAAGAGATGTAACGGAACGGCATCAGTTAAAGATCGAACTCGAACAGGCACGCGATGCGGCACTTGAATCGGTGCGGCTCAAATCCGAATTTTTAGCCAATATGTCGCACGAGATCAGAACGCCGATGAACGGCGTCATCGGAATGACGGGACTTCTGCTCGACACCGAGCTTGATGAGGTTCAGCTTGATTATACGCAAACGATTCAGCAAAGTGCCGATTCGCTTTTAAGAATAATTGACGATGTGCTTGATTTTTCAAAGATCGAAGCCGGCCGCCTGCATTTTGAAACTATCAACTTTAATCTGGCCGAAATGCTTGAAAATACGGTCGAGATGCACGCCGGAAAAGCGTTCGCCAAAAATATCGAACTGATTTCATATATTGATACGGATGTTCCGCTTTTGCTTCAGGGTGATCCGGTCAGACTCGGACAGATTTTGACAAATCTCGTCGGCAACGCGGTTAAATTTACGGAAGAAGGCGAAGTTGTCATAACCGTCAATGTTCAGAGCGAATCGGATCAACGGGCGGAACTGTATTTCAAGGTAAGAGATACGGGCATCGGGATTGCCGAAGAAACCCAGGAAAAACTTTTTCGGGCATTTACGCAAGCCGACGGTTCGATGACCAGAAAATACGGCGGCACCGGACTGGGGCTGGCCATCTGCAAACAACTCGTCGAAATGATGGACGGCAAGATCGGGGTTGAAAGCACGCCCGAAAAAGGTTCGGCCTTTTGGTTTACGGGACGTTTTGAGAAACAAAAATCTCCGGCGGTTGGTTCGCCGTCGCCCGATGTTGCCAATCTCATCGGAGCAAAAATTCTGGTCGCCGCTGATAATCAAACCATCCGTCAGGTCATAGATCGCTATGCAACTTCGTGGGGAATAGCCGTGACGGAAGCCGAAGATGCCGAAACAGCTCTGAGATTGCTCCACGCGGCATTAAGCGAAAAGCCGTTTGATATTGCCGTCCTGGACCTGACGATACCGGAACATAGCGGGTTTGAATTGGCCCGGCAGATCAAGTCGGATGCGGAAATTGCCCGGACCAGTCTGATCCTGCTCCAGCCGCTCAATAAGCGGGTTGATATAAATCTGGTTCACGAAGCCGGTTTCGATGCACAGTTGCGGAAACCGCTTCGCCAATCGCAGTTAGTAGATTGTTTGGTGGACGTTTCGGCAATGCCGGAGCGGGAAGTTTTCAATTCGGTATTTTTGTCCGACATCAAACAATATTCGACCGAACATAGCTCAGATGAAACGATGCAAACATCTTCCGAAATCTGCGTTCTTGTTGTTGAAGATAATTTTATCAGTCAGAAAGTCATTTTCACGCAACTCGAGAAACTCGGTTTTCAAGCCCGGGTTGTTTCAAACGGAGTCGAAGCTTTGGCGGAACTAAAGCAACGGAAATA
>JBGTRS010000673.1:0-2206 GCA_041940665.1 Pyrinomonadaceae bacterium
GCGAAGAGAGATTTTTCAAGGTTCTGGAACTTTGCAAAGAACACGCCGCGGCGGTCGTTATCGGTTTGATTGACGAAGAAGGAATGGCCCGCACGAGCGAAAACAAAGTAAAGATCGCCCGCCGGGCTTACGAAGATGCGGTCGCGTTCGGCATTCCGGCCCACGATCTCTTTTTCGATCCGCTCGCTTTGCCGATCTCGACCGGCATCGAAGAAGACCGCAAAAACGCCGATGAAACGATCAAAGCCATCAAACAGATCAAAGAAGAAATGCCGGAAGCGAATATCATTTTGGGCGTTTCAAACATCTCGTTCGGTTTGAATCCGGCGGCTCGCGTAGTTTTGAATTCGGTTTTCCTGAACGATGCCGTCGAAGCCGGAATGAATTCGGCGATCGTTAATGCTTCAAAAATTCTGCCGCTCTCGCGTTTTGACGAACTTGAAATCGAAGTCGCCCGCGAACTTATCTACGATCAACGCAAGTTTGAAGGCGACATCTGCACTTACGATCCTCTGACGGAATTTACCAAACTTTTCGAGGGCAAAACCACGAAGTCCATGAAAAAGGACACCTCGAATCTGTCCATCGAGGAAAAACTGAAATACCACATCATTGACGGCGAAAAGATCGGTTTGGAAGATTCTCTGACCGAAGCACTCAAAAAATATGAAGCTCTTGACATCATCAACATACATCTGCTCGGCGGAATGAAGGTCGTCGGTGACCTCTTCGGTTCGGGACAGATGCAGCTTCCCTTCGTTCTGCAATCGGCGGAAGCGATGAAAGCCGCCGTTAAATTCCTCGAACCCTTTATGGAAAAGGTCGAGGGCGTCGAAAAAGGCACGATGGTGCTGGCCACCGTCAAAGGTGACGTTCATGACATCGGCAAAAATCTGGTGGATATTATTTTGACGAACAATGGTTATAAGGTCGTCAATTTGGGCATCAAACAGCATGTTGATACGATCCTCGATGCCGCCGCCACGCACAATGCCGACGCCATCGGAATGAGCGGTTTGCTCGTTAAATCAACTTTGATAATGCGGGATAATCTCGAGATCATGAACGAACGCGGCATAAATACGCCCGTCGTCCTCGGCGGTGCGGCCTTGAACCGCAAATATGTTGATAACGATCTGATTCCGCTTTTTGATGGAAGATTATTTTATGCTCGTGACGCTTTCGATGGTTTGAATGCGATGGATCTTTTAACCGCAAAGGACGCGAAGGAAGAAAAGGCAAAAGAAGCAATTGCGGGAAACGGCAGGTCAGTAGCGCCGGCGTTAGCCGGTGAATCAACCGATGACATCGAAACAGTTACTGATGATGAGGATTTAGTGGGCGAAGATGCGAAACTCGGCAAGCAGGCCGCCCGCGTCAAACAACGAACGAAGGACGAAGAACATAGGACGACACATACGACCAGATCAAATATCTCAACCGACGTCGAAATTCCGAAAGCACCTTTTTACGGCTCGAAGGTCGTCGAAATCACTGATCTCACAAAAGTTTTTGCATATATAAATGAAGTTGCCCTTTTCAAAGGTCAGTGGCAATACAAACAAGGCAGACGCTCTCCCGAAGAATATCAGGAAATTCTCGAATCGGAAGTTTATCCGCGATATGAAGCGTTAAAAGCAAAAGCCATCCGCGATAAATTGCTTGAAGCAAAGGTCGTTTACGGCTATTACCCGTGCCAATCGGAAGGTAACGATCTGATTATTTATGAAGATGACGAAAAGACTGAGCGTATGCGTTTTACCTTCCCGCGTCAGCCGCTTGAACAACGCGGCGGACTGAATCTCTGCTTAGCCGATTATTTTGCATCGAAAGATTCCGGCAAGATCGATACGGTCGCCTTTCACCTTGTCACGATGGGCCGACGTGCATCCGAGCATTCCGCCGAACTATTTAAAAACGACGATTACACCGAATATCTACTTTTTCACGGTCTTTCGGTCGAATCGGCCGAAGCCCTCGCCGAAATGTGGCACAAACGCATCCGCGAAGAATTAGGAATCGCCGGACAAGATGCGAGCGAAATGGTCAAACTATTCAAACAAGGCTACCAAGGTTCCCGCTACAGCTTTGGCTATCCGGCGTGTCCGCGTCTCGAAGACCAGACAAAACTCTTCGAACTACTAAAACCCGAAAGAATCGGCGTCGAACTCACGGAAGAATTCCAACTCGATCCTGAACAATCAAC
>JBGTRS010000674.1:0-2175 GCA_041940665.1 Pyrinomonadaceae bacterium
TCTTCGGTCGGCGTATTTTCATCAAACCCTTCTTCCGGCGGCATTCCTTCGCCGGGAATCAAGATCGTATTGATCGGCGTAACTTCAACGCCCGAACCTCTGCCGTCGTTTGCCAGAGCCATAAAGGAATTCGGCGCGGGCGGAAACGGAATAACGATGCCGTTCCATAATTCGGCTAAGACATTGGCGACCTTTTCGGGATTTTCTACTGCGATGGAAATATGATTTATCATTTTTATAATTGCTCCTTATGCGTATAAATTTTTGAAAGCAAATTTTGCTTCTCTGTTTCTAAACGCGCAAAGTTGTGATAAATCGAATCAGCAAAATTAATTTTTCTCGCGGAACAAAAATCTTTTTTTGTTGTCTAAAAGCGCGGGAGAAAAATTATGAAAAGATTCAAAAATGCGCTCGACAAAATAAAAATCGCCAGCCCGTGCGGGGCAAACTGGAACGAAATGCGCGGCGACGACCGCCAACGCCACTGCGCCGAATGCAAACTGAATGTCTATAATCTCTCGGATATGACAAGGCGGGAAGCCGAAAGTTTTTTGATAAATTCTGAAGGTCGTGTTTGTGTAAGATTTTATCAGCGCAAAGACGGCACTGTTTTGACAAAAGATTGTCCGGTCGGTTGGCAGGAGTTGAAAAAAAGAACTGCAACAATAGCAAAAGCCGCGTTTGCGTCTGTTCTCGGTTTGATGACAGGCATATTTTTATACAATCAAACACAAATAGAAATTGCTTTATTAATGGATCAGGTCAAAGTCGAAACGGAAAAGTCGGATGATCTTTTCCCTGAACCAAACGCGGGAGAAGTCGGAAATATTGATGAGATAAAGAACAGCTTTCCGCAAAAACATAAAGAAACACTCGGACAAGTCGTAAACTTTCGTCCGTTAGAAGATGAACCTGTGATTTTGTGGATTGAATAGAAATTTCATTTATCTTTTACAGTTTTCGGCAGTTTCGGATCGTTTTCCAGAGATTTTGTCCATTCGATATATTTTTTCGAATCAAACTTTTTGCCCGTCGAGGCGGAAGTCATATAACGCATCTTGCCGAAAATCCCGCGCTCTTTCCACGGGCGGTCGTGTTTGCCGAAACACCACAGAATTCCGGCGTAAGAATTCGGATTGCGTCCGTCGAGACAGTATTTATTGTTGAGATGTTCCAAAATTGCAAAGGCTTCCTCGTAATTTTTCGTCCACTGAATCACGAGTTTTCCCCAGAGCATCCGAACGTAATTATGAACTTCGCCCGTCAAGTTCATTTCTCTCTGCGTCGCGTTCCAGAGTTCGTCATAAGTTTCGCAGTTTTCGAGTTCTTCGAGCGAAAAAATTTCCGGTCGTTCGTCGCCGACGTGCTCGCGCATCGTCTGCTGAACCCAATCGGGCAGAGCTTTCAGCGAATCGTAATTTTTATTGAAATAAGTAAAATTATAGGAAAGCTCGCGCCGCACGATCAGTTCTTCCAAAAATGCATCCTTCGATTTTTTCGGCGCGTCTGCGTCTTTCACCGCCAAAGCGATTTCCAAAGAAGATAAAAAACCGAAATGCAGATAAGAACTCAAACGGCTTGAACCGTCAATTTCGGGTTTGTTCCTTGTTTCATCATAATTCGGCAAAATATTTTCGATAAAATATTTCAGACGCTTGCGCCCGTTCGCGCTGCCGCCTTTGTAAATCGGCGAAGGCTTAACGTCGTGGTCAATGTCGCATTCCGAAACTAATTTCGCCAGATTTTTTTCCGTTACTTTCGTGTCGGGACAATCAACTTTGATATTAGTCTTTTTATTTTTTATCTTCGCTTCCTTAAAAGGCACTAAATATGCGTCCAAAATTTTATTGATCTTCGGGCGAATCGTGTATGCGCCGTATTCTTCCTTTTCAAATTTCGACATCGGAATTATTCCGTTCGAATCAACCGCATAGACGGGAATTTTCGCCTTTTCGACGATCGCCGCGTTGTGATCGGGAATGATAAAACACGGAAAATCGTCGGTTACTAAAATTGCCGCGTCCTGCGCGATTTTTTTGACGGTTTGTTTCAGAGATTTTTTTTCTTTCTGCAAATAAAAGACGTATGTGATGCCGAGTTTTTCAAATTCTTTCCGTTTTTCTTCAACACCTTCGAGAATAAATGTGTGAAGCCTGTCCGATGCCCACGGGTAGT
>JBGTRS010000675.1:0-2154 GCA_041940665.1 Pyrinomonadaceae bacterium
TGGAACGGAATGTCGGTTTTTGTCGGAATAATTTTTCGTGAGGCTGGACTCCTTCTGGCTTATTTATTTATCGAAGTTCCGTTTTTTATTTGTTTTGTGGTTTTCTCGTTCTGGATCATGTGGCGGCAAAACCGGATTATCCGCGAAATGCTCGCAATTGATGTTGCCCGCGGTCTTATCCCGGAAGACCATTTTGAACGGGCGACTTCCGCCTTTAAAAGTACGGCCTGGCTGATCGGCAGTATTTTCAAAGGAAAATTCCGGGCCACCAGCCGCTACCTGCGGGCGATCGGTAAACTCGGGCTTTCTTACTGGCACATCCAACGGGCGACTGCCGCTCAAGGCCAAACGGCCAGTTTCCAGCAAAATCCGATTCTGCGTGATGAGGTTTTAAAATGGCGGGATCAAGTGTAGAAAAAAGTCATTCAGAAATTCTGAATGACTTTTTTTTTAACAATTTACAAATCCCAATAAATAAAACACGATCAAAAAGATCAAGATCGTTGATAAACAACCTCCGCCCCATTTCCAGGCGGCGATTCCGGCGATAATTCCTCTTAATGGTCCTTCCATAATTTCCTCCCGTTTTCAAAAATGAATTGTTTTGATACAAATAAAAATCTATTTATGGTTAAAAGCAATTCAGATGCCAAAATTTTATGGAAAGTAAAATTACAAAACTGCTTTTATTTGATAATCTTCAAAATGCAGGGAAATTTATATGAATTTTGAATTGAACGAAGAACAGGAAATGGTGCGAAACTCCGTCCGCGAATTTGCCGAAAATGAGATCGCCCCGCTCGCACGGGAATATGACGAGGAAGAAAAATTTCCGCGTCCGCAAATTAAAGGCTTGGCCGAATTGGGGCTTTTGGGAATGATCATTCCCGAAAAATACGGCGGTGCCGGTTTCGATTCGGTCTCCTATGCTGTTGCGTTGGAAGAAATTTCAAAGGCCGATGCTTCCGTGGCGGTCATTGTCGGCGTGACGAATTCGGTTTGCTGTTATCCGATCTTAAGTTTCGGAACGGAAGAACAAAAACAAAAGTTTCTTGTTCCGCTTGCTAAGGGCGAAGAACTCGGAGCATTTTGTCTTTCCGAACCGCAGGCCGGAAGCGACGCGACGAATTTAAAAACCCGAGCTGTTAAAGACGGTGATGATTTTATAATCAACGGAACAAAATCCTGGGTAACGAACGGCGGCGAGGCCGAAACGCATATCGTGATGGCGGTGACGGGCGAAGAAAACGGCCGGAAAGAAGTGACCGCCTTTATCGTCGAAAAAGACCGCCAAGGTTTGAGCGTTTCTTCCGTCGAGCACAAACTCGGACAGAGAGCTTCGAAAACAACGGAAATGAGTTTTGCCGATGTTCGTGTACCGAAAGAAAACATTTTAGGCGGAATCGGCAACGGTATGAAGGTCGCTTTTAATAGTCTCGATAACGGCCGGATCGGTATCGGTTCGTTAGCGGTCGGAATCGCCCAGGCGGCCTTTGAGGAAGCAAAAGATTATGCCAGAGACCGGATCGCGTTCGGAAAACCGATCTCTGAATTCGAGGCGATTCAATTCAAACTCGCCAATATGGCTACCGAGATCGAAGCCGCCCGGCTTTTAACATTGCAAGCCGCCGCTTTGAAGGACGCTAATCACAAAAAGACCGGAGTTTATGCGTCAATGGCCAAACTTTACGCTTCCGAAATGGCCAACAAGGTCTGTGCCGACGCCATTCAAATCCACGGCGGGAACGGTTATTCCCGTCATTACAATGTCGAAAAGTACTACCGGGACGCACGTATTACGACCATTTATGAGGGAACGAGCGAGATTCAGAAGATCGTAATTTCGAGGGGAATTTTAAACGATTAGGATTTTTTCATAGAAGAAAAAAAGCGGGACAACATCTTCGAAGATATTGTCCCGCGCTTTTTTTCAATGGAGTTATAAGTTAATTATCGTTGTCCGTATCGTTATTCGTCGGCTCGTTTCGGCGTTTTAATTTAGGCGGCCCCGCATCATTTGTTGTGTCAGTGGTCGTGGTGGAATCCGTTGAATCATCTCCGACCGGTTCCCGCCGCTTCAATGTCGGTCGGCCTTCTTCGATCGGATCAATGTCATCGGGATCAACGATTCCGGCGTTTGAAATTCTCAAAAGA
>JBGTRS010000676.1:0-2144 GCA_041940665.1 Pyrinomonadaceae bacterium
GACCGACAAACCATAGGGTTCCTCCGCAGGCAACCTAAGTATTTTCTTCAGACGATCTGAAGAAAAATTTTTTGAGTTATGTGTTTACAAGTTATGGCAAAAGATGAAAAAAAAAATTTATTCTGACAAAAAAGCGGTCGGACGCGAAGCCATGCCACACGAAGAGGTCGTCCGTTTCCGTTCCCGCGTCACGCTTGATTTTCCGCCGAGCGAGATACACGAATTCGGCGAAGAGTTTGATGACTATTACGAACGCGAAAAACTCGAAATGTTCATCAACTTTATGGGTGTGATCGGTGTCAGCGGCGTGATGCCGACGCATTACACCGAACTGGCGATGAACCGCATCCGTTACGGCGACACGGCTCTCTGGGCATTTACGGATATTTTCACGCACCGGGCCGTTTCGATGTTTTTCCGGGCGTGGGAAAAATATCGTTTTCCGGTCGCCTATGAACGCGGCGATGATGCCTTTACTTCATATCTTTTCGATTTTGTCGGTTTAGGCACCAAAGGCTTACGCGGCCGAATGTACGTCGAGGATGAATCATTCCTGCCATACAGCGGTTTGATCATCCAGAAACCCCATTCGGCGACCGCCCTCGCCCAAATAATTGCAGATTATTTCAAGATTAACGCAAAAATCGAACAGTTCTTCGGTCAATGGATAGACTTAGATAAAGAAAGCATTACAAATTTAGCCCGAGCGAACAGTTCGCTGGGGTTTGACGCGATTATCGGAACAAGAATTTGGGATCAGCAATCGAAGTTTCGTCTGATCCTCGGAGCATTATCATTCAAAGAGTTTCAGGCGTTTCTGCCCAACGGAACGGGACATAAACCTTTGAAATCGATCATCCGCTTTATGGTCAATCTGGAATTCGATTTTGATGTCCAGCTTATCTTGAAAAAAGAGGAAGTTCCGGGTTGTATCCTGACGACGCGGGCGAAACGCCGTCCGATGCTCGGCTGGACTTCGTGGCTGAAATCAAAGCCGTTTGAAACGGACGCTGACCAGGTTGTTTTGCAGATAGATTAATAATTTGATCTTTGGCTTTTGATCTTTGGGCTTTGAACGATCTTTAAAATCAAAGACCAAAGATCAAAAATCAAAGACCAAAATTTTGAAAAAATTTTTAGGAGAAAATGTAATGAACGTGAATTTAAAATCTTTAGTTGGCAGATTAAACGACACTTGCCGGAGTGCTTTGGAAGATGCGGCGGGTTTGTGTCTTTCGAGAACGAACTACGATGTTGAGATCGAACATCTTTTGATGAAATTGCTTGAAAAAGATGATACCGATCTGCATAAGATCTGTAATCACTTCGAGGTCAATATAGACCGTTTGACCAAAGACGTGAACACCTCGCTCGACCGTCTGAAAACGGGCAACACACGCACGCCGAGCCTGAGTGATCGGATTCCCGAATGGGTGCAGGATGCGTGGCTGCTGGCTTCCATCGAATTCGGTGCCGCCCGTGTTCGCTCGGGGCATCTGGTTTTAGCACTTCTAGAAAACACCAGCCTTTCACGCATCGCCCACGATATTTCCAAAGAATTCACGCATATTTCTCTTGAAAAACTGCACGATGAATTTGCCAAGATCGTCGCCGACTCGGAAGAAGAACGCGAAGCGATGGCACTCGGCGAAACGGGCGGAGTCTCCGGCGGACAGCAGGTCGCGAGCGGGGTGCCGGGCAAAACCAAATCTCTCGATCAGTATGCCGAAGACCTGACCGCGAAAGCCCGGGCCGGAAAAATCGATCCGATCCTCGGACGCGATTTTGAAATCCGTCAGATCATAGACATTTTAACCCGCCGCCGTCAAAATAATCCGATCCTGACGGGTGAAGCCGGCGTCGGAAAAACCGCCGTCGTTGAAGGTTTTGCGTTGCGGATCGCCCAGGGCGATGTGCCCGAACCGCTTAAAAATGTGGCGGTTCGCACACTCGATCTGGGACTTTTGCAGGCCGGTGCGGGTGTCAAGGGCGAATTTGAAAGCCGTTTGAAATCGGTCATTGACGAAGTCAAAGCCTCGCCGCAACCGATCATTATGTTTATTGACGAAGCCCATACGATGATCGGGGCGGGCGGAGCGGCTGGACAGAACGACGCGGCGAATCTTCTTAAACCCGCTCTCGCC
>JBGTRS010000677.1:0-2142 GCA_041940665.1 Pyrinomonadaceae bacterium
CAATCACGGGAGCACCGATCGATTGGCTTTTGGGCGGAAATCCTCTGCTTGAAGGCGTCTGGTTTTTCGGCAATGGCATGGTTTGCTTCAAAACGAGTTACGATTTCTTTATGATCTCGCTCGAAGACCACGAAGACGTGCAGAAAATGGTCAGAGAAGTAAAGGGAATGTTGCCGAAAGTTCCGCAGGCGGAAGAAGCATAGGATCCCGGATTTTTTAAAATCAAAGATCAGCACTGAAAAATCATTGCTGATCTTTTTTCTGAAAGCAACTAATTTGCCTTTTGGGAGTTCTAAGAAGATACGAATTTCCGAAATATTCTTAAGGAGTCATAATTTAAAATGAAAAATCTACGATTTATCACGGTAGCCGTGTTATTTGCGGCAATTTTTTCAGTTTCGGCTTTTGCTCAAACGGTACAAAACAACAAGGTTTTTGTCATTGATACGGGAGCATTTGCCGACGAAAAGGAAGGCATCAAGAAGTTTCTCGATGCCGCCAAACAGGTGAGTGCCGGATTAGAACCGCAATTTAAGGAACTCGAAACTTTAGAAAAGAAAATCACGGACACGGCAAAGCAATTTCAGACATTGAAAGCAGGGTACGAAAAAGATCCGAACGGCCCGATTTCTTTGCAATCCGTCCAACAGAAAGCTGATGAGATCGAAAAAATGCAGCTTGATTACAAACGTAAGGAAGAGGATCTGAAACTGGCGATTGCCCGCCGGGAACAGACCTTGCTCAATCCGATCAGAGCCGATATTTACAAAGCGATGGATAAATTCGCCAAAGAAAAAGGTTATCCGATCATTCTCGACCTTGTTCAATTGGTGGAAACCAAGCTTATTTTAGCCATCGGCGATAGTAAGGTTGACGTAACAAACGAATTTATTCAGTATTACAATTCGCTTCCGGCTGGTTCGGCGACCAAATAAGAAATAAAAAAAGAGGAAAACAGAATCGTGCCGTTTTCCTCTTTTTTGTTTTTAAATTTTCAAATATTCTCTATTTATTCCAACTCTTAAAAACCAAAGAAGCGTTCAGACCGCCGAAGGCAAACGAATTGGAAACGGCGGCTTCGACCCGTTTTTCTCTCGCATCGTTTTGAATTACGTCCACATCGCATTCGGGATCGAGTTCGGTAAAATTTGCCGTCGGCGGCAAGATACCGTGTTTGAGAGCCAAAATCGTAGCGACGGCTTCGATCGCCCCGGCCGCTCCGAGTGTGTGACCGTGCATTGATTTGGTCGAACTGACGGCGATATTTGGAGTGTGTTCGCCGAAAGTTTTGTTGATCGCTTCGGCTTCCATTACGTCGTTGGCCTGCGTGGCCGTGCCGTGGGCGTTGATGTAGCCGACCTGTTCGGGTTGTAAGCCAGCATCCTCTATAGCCCAACGCATCGCCCGTTTCGCACCTTCGGCGGAAGGCTGGGTGATGTGATGAGCGTCCGCCGACATTCCGAAACCGGCAATTTCCGCGTAAATTTCCGCACCGCGTTTTTCGGCTGACTCCAAAGATTCCAAAATTATCGTCGCACCGCCTTCACCCAAGACCATTCCGCTCCGGTCTTTGGAAAACGGCCGGCAGGTATCGCCGGAAACGACCCGCATACAATCCCAGGCTTTTAAGTTCGAAAGTCCGAGCGTTGTTTCGCTTCCGCCTGTGATGGCGGCATCAACCGTCCCGCTGCGGATCAGATGAAAGGCCTGGCCGATGGCGTGATTCGATGATGAACAGGCGGTCGAAACGGTGTAATTCGGGCCGTAGATGCCGAATTCCATCGAGATCTGGCTGGCCGGTGCGTTGTGCATCGCCCGCGGAATGATCGTCGGCGGAAAGCGGGTTTTGTTCAGATGATAAAAATCCCGGAAATAATCGTCCTGCATCATCAGACCGCCGCCGCCCGTGCCGGTGACGATGGCGGTTTTTTCTTTTAATGATTCATCCGCCTCCGCCCATTCGATTCCCGCGTCCTCGACGGCTTCTCGTGCCGTGACGACGGCAAATTGAGTAAAACGGTCAACGATCAGCAACTGTCTTTTGTCAAAATGTTCTTTTTCATCAAATCCTTGAACTTCTCCGGCTTTTTTGAAATTGAGCATCGAAGTATCAACCGAGGTGATTTCCTTAATGCCCGATCT
>JBGTRS010000678.1:0-2129 GCA_041940665.1 Pyrinomonadaceae bacterium
TCCGAAAAATGGGCGAAGTAATGTTGAGGAATTAAGAACGACTTGCCAACAGCTCATTTACTATATTCGCTTGTAAATGAGCTGTTTTGTTTCGATGAAAGATATTTACTCATTTGAATAATATGCTAAGAGAAATGTGATGATTATTCCTGCTATAACTAACAAAACGACGATGATGCTGTTTTTGGTGGCATCATCCAGAAAGGGAATTTCATCGTCGGAATCAAAACTTTGCAAGACGGATTTTTGTTCCTGTTCGGTTAATTTTTTTAATTTGGGCTTCGGCTTATCCTGAACATAAATGATCTTTTCCCGGAGAATTTGCGTGGTTGAATGGCAATATTCGCATTCGGCGAATTTATCTCTGATCCGCACACGCCGTATCAAAGCACCGCATTGTGAGCAATTTATCGCTTTCATAAATCAGATGAAATAAAGAACGCTTAACTGTAAATTCTGCCTTCGATCGGATTTTTAGCCCCGATGATCGCCACTTTTTCCGTTTCGGGAATATATTTGACTTGAACCGATTGGCCCGGTTGATAAGCGGGAAGATGAATCAACGAGATGGTTTTGGTCGTTTCGGCGACGAAAACAGGATGCCCGTTTGGTTTGACTTCCAGTGTGAACTTTACGACGGGATTGTTATTGATGTAAGTTCCCGTTTCTGTTAGCTTCAAAACTCTGGCTTCGGCATCCAAACCTTTGGAGATGATCCGGCGGTTGGAAAAACTGCCGATCAATATCGAACCGATAAAGAAAAACGGCATTAAGACGGACAAAACGACTATCAATCCGACCCATAAGCCGAATTCACCGAAGAATTCAGTCCCCGACATATTTTCCGAAACTGAACTACCCGTTATAACCCCATACATAATCATTGCGAACGGAATCCAAATAAGCAGAAAGCAGATCCATCCCAAAGTTCTCAGTAATCTGTCTATTTTCATTTCAATTGATCTTCCTCAAATCAAGATTAAAAAAGAGAGTTCCGCCGATGACTCGACAGAGTTTTCTTACCGGTATTTATTGACGATGAATGAAACATCACCGTTTATTCAAAATCCGGACAAATGTATTCCAAACAGGTCATTTATTCAAGACCTTGGCCGGAAGTCTTAGGACAGCCGTGCGTTTAGGCAGGTCTTTGTCATTAACTTTTCCGTCTTTAACGGTAAATTTGTAAACCGCATAAGGTTTGCCGTTGACCGATAGATTGATCGTGTAACCGCTGTTGACTGCCATAATTTCTTTGAAAAACAACGTATCGTCCCGCTGATTTACGGGTATTTCAGGATTACGGAAACATTGACGGTAAGGTTTCCAGGTGCTTCCCAGATAAAGAGTTTTTGTTGTACTGTTTACCGCCATAACTTTTTTATCCTTGTCCCGAATCAGTTCCATTTTATAGGGAACACTTTCCTGTTGCGTGGATGCAATATCATAGCCGGCCCGCATCCAGAAATTAAAACACAGCATTTTTCCTTCGATACTGGCTTCCAGAATTCCCGTATCACGCCAAGCTCCGTCTATCAAATATATAGTTTCAGAAGGGTTATATGGATCGTTGCTTTTTTTGGTTTGGACAGAAAACGGGAATTTTTGAAAAACCTTTTCGTCGATCGCAAATTCCAGAAAATAATCGCCCGCTGAAAGTTCTTTGAGAGCTTCGTATCCGCCGACAACTTCGTATCTCATAAAAATCAAGCCACGAGCACTTAATGTTTGGCGGGCATACCAAACATAAGTATTTAGCAGCGTGCCGTTAGAAGTTTTAACATTCGTTTTCAGTTTCGGTCCTTTATACGGATCGTAGTCATAAGTAGTGATCCGGTCTTTCGGTTTCGGAAAACAATATACGGTCATTGAACCGATGCTCACATAACCGTTGAAATTGATTGACCGCAAAAGTTGCGATGTGGGGATTTCCGGTTCGCAGTTTTCTCCTCTGTCAACAGGTTTCTGAGAAAAAACGCTGACCGCAAATACCAAAAATATTCCGATTAGCACCGACGATTTATAATAAGTTGTTCTCAATAGATTCATTTCAAATACCTCCGCAAATTTGGAATTTTCCGAATAAATAACTCACCTTCCGCGATAAATTGATAACTTCGACCTTAGTC
>JBGTRS010000679.1:0-2128 GCA_041940665.1 Pyrinomonadaceae bacterium
TCCGGCCGATGATGCCGACCGCACCTGGGCTCAATCGGCGGGCATCAAATTCGGCGAACTCGCTCTGCGGCACGGCGTCATTGTTCTCAACGATCCGCGAACGCTTTCAAACGCTTTAGACAAGATGTATTTTCAGCATTATCCGCCCGAAGTCCGGCCGCGGACGATCATCACCCGCGATGCCGAAGAGATCAGAAAATTTATCAAGGACGAAGGCGGGCGGGCTATCTTGAAACCCTTGCAGGGTTCGGGCGGTTCGGGTGTTTTTCTCGTCCAGCCCGAAGAAAAAGCCAATCTCAATCAGATGATCGAGGCGATCACCCGCGACGGCTACGTCATCGCTCAGGAATATCTCGAAGCCGCCAAGGACGGCGATACGCGGCTCTTTGTCGTCAACGGCCGGCCGCTCGAGGTTGACGGCCATTTTGCCGCCTTCCGCCGCGTCAACAAAGAAGGCGATGCGAGAAGCAATCTGAGTTCGGGCGGTTCGATCGCCAAAGCAAAAATCACGGATGAAATCCTGCATATTGCCGAAGTCGTTCGCCCGAAACTCGTCGCCGACGGAATGTTTATGGTCGGACTCGATATTGTCGGCAATAAATTGATGGAAATAAACGTCCTCAGTCCGGGCGGTCTCGGAAGTGCTCAAAACCTCGAAGACGAAACGAAATTCAGCCACGCCATCGTCGAAAAACTCGAGAGAAAGGTCCGCTACCGCAACCATAGTCAGAACGACAATTACCGCCGCGGCAAAATTGACAACAAAACATTAGCTACTTTGTAGGTTTCAAACAAACTTACAAAAAAAAACAGATTGTTTGAAAAGTTATTAAAATCGCTGAAAGCGATAAAGATAATAGCGTAGGGCAGAAACCCTACGACCGATTGAAAGAAGAATCCGATGCTGAAAGTGTCGAACACAAAACATTGATTGTTCGACACTTTCAGCATCGGATTAATTTTTTTTCGAGACGTAGGGGGTCGCTTTTTATAAATTTATCTTCTAATTCCAACGCAGACCGATCCTTGCATTGATCGGCGAACTGACGGTTCTGACGGGCGTTCGGCCGATCGAATAGCGGGAGTTGAAAATATTCTCGATGCCGACAAATATCTGCCATTTTTCTTTGAATTTTTTTGCACCGAAAACGTCGAGCTGAAAAATGGGTTCGAGCCGAAATTGATTGAGATCGTCATCGAATTGTTCCGAACTTGCACGACCTTGCAATGCAAAACTCCAGCCTTGTTTGTTGGAATAGTTTGTCTGAAACGTAAACTGATGAAGCGGCACTTGCGGCGTCCGCAAGCCTTCTAAATCTCGGCTCGAAGGAAATTCCAAAACTTTTGCGTCCGACAGAAGATAGCCGAATGAAAATCTAAGAGCGGAAACCCGCGTTTCGGCTTCGATCTCCACGCCCTTGACGGAAGTTTTTCCGGCATTTTGTCTTTGTCTGGTAATCAAGTTCGGCGTTGTGTTGATCGTCACATTGGCGATGGCATCGGCAATTTTCGTGTAGAAAAAGTTTCCGCGGATGAAAAAATTTCTTTTGCCGTAACTCAAACCCGCTTCAAAATTAGTGGCTTTTTCAGCCCGCAGGTTTTCATTCGGATTAGTCACGACATCGCCGACGCGGAAACCGCGGTAAAGTTCGTTCAAGGTCGGCGAACGGAAACTTCCCGAAGCGTTAAAGTAGATTGAATAATCATCAGTCGCCTGAAAAAGGATCGAGCCGCCCGGCGAAACGGCTTTTTCACTCCGGTCGGGAAAGTCTTCGGTTGCCGTTCGATTTGTCGAAAAAGGCAAAAAGGAACTCAACGCCCGGAAGTTTTTCCAGCGGTCAAAACGAAGGCTTCCGACAAGAATCAATTTATCGCCGAACTTCGCAAAATCCTGAAAATAGATTCCGTATGTCCGTTCCCGTCCGCCCGCACCGAATTTTGAAGTCGCCCGATTATTAAAAAATCCGGTCTCGTTGGTCGAACCGCGAACCTCGCCGGCTTCAAACCCGACGAGAAAAGTTTGATTTTTATAGACGGTCGAAAACAGCCCCGAAAACCCGAAATGTTAGCCGAAAAACCGAAATTTCTCCGATATTTTCGGTTTTTCAGTTAAAATTTTGTTTTTTAG
>JBGTRS010000680.1:0-2121 GCA_041940665.1 Pyrinomonadaceae bacterium
GTGCCGTCGCCCTCGAGAATGAACAGCCCCTTCGATTGGTCGACCTTCGCCCGGTGGCCGTTGGCCGTCAGTAAGCCTTGCTTGGCGGTCTGCGCCTCGATCACCACGCGACCTTCGGCCATCAGCTCGACCTGCTGCAGGCGATTGCCCGCGATGCCGGCCATCGGGCTTTCGGTCACGCCGAGGACATGCCAGCCGGGGCGGGCGCCGAGCCAGGCCCGGATGCGCGCGCAGACCGCCTCGTGCAGAGCGGGATCGCGGACCACGCCCTTCCGGCCGACCTGATCCTTGCCGACTTCGAACTGCGGTTTAATAAGTGTAATAATTTTGCCTTTTTCTTTCAAAAGCGGAATTAGAGCGGTCAGGATTTTCGTCACGGAAATAAACGAAACATCCATCACGATCAGATCGAATTTTTCATCGAAATCCGATTCTTTCAGATATCTCGCATTCGTATTTTCCCGAACGATGACTCTTTCATCGTTTCTGATCTTCCAGTCGAGCTGGTTTGTGCCGACATCAATTGCATAAACCTTTTTCGCACCGTTTTGCAAAAGACAATCGGTAAAACCACCGGTTGAAGAACCGACATCGAGACAGACATATTCGTCTGGCCGTATTTGAAAATCTTGCAATGCTTTTTCGAGTTTTAATCCGCCACGTCCGACATATTTTATTTCATCCGATCTTCCCTTGATGCGTATCTCTTCATTCGCAAAAAAGGCTTCGGAAGGTTTTTCGACTCTTTTTTCATTGACCAGAACAACGCCCGCCATGACCAGAGCCTGTGCCTTCGTGCGGGAATTAGCCAAGCCCTTTTCAACCAGAAGTTTATCTATGCGTTGTTTTTTCATCATTTCGCCAGAGAGAAAACAGAGATATTAGAGTTTTTACAGAATAATTTTCTGACCTTCAAAAGCGATTTTAAATCCGTTTTCTTTGACTTCTTTGATCTTTTGCATATCGCCTTGAATCAGAGGGTTCGAATGATTGAAGTGGATAAAATGAACTTTGTTCTTATCTTTTTTCGATAAGTTTTTCAGTAACTCCATCGTCTCCGAAACAAACGGATGCGGAACTTCGCTCATCGGACGCGGAATCTCGCCGTCGGCGTAGAAGGTTGCATCCACAAATACAAAATCATTTTCTTTGACGACATCTTCCAACTTTTGGTCCCATTTTTGCCATTTGTCTATGTCGGGGATGAATATAAAACTCTTATTCGCGGAAGAGATTTTATAGCCGACCGTTTCGCTAAATTCATCCCGATGCGGAACGAGAAAAGGTTTGACTTTCAGATGTTCGTTTAGTTCGATCTCCTTTTCGTCTTCGAGATTTTCTAAAGAGATGTTTTCCAGTCCGACAAGCTGTGACCAAGGGGCGTTTTCGGAAAGCATCTTGGTCATTCGCGGCATTGCGTAAACTTTTGTATTTTTTGCTCCCATTGATTCCCGGCCGAGATACATCAAGCCCGTGTAATGCCCGATATGGGCGTGCGTTAGAAAGATTCCGTCGAGCCGGTTGGAAAAATCTTTGGTCGTTTCTTTCAAAAGCTGAAACTGAAAGGGAAGATCGGGCGTGGCATCAAAGATCCAACGACCATTCGTGTCGGGATCAACGAGAGCGATTGACGAAACCATTTTTTGCAAAGATTTATCCGTCCAGGCTTTTTTGCAAAATTCCGACAGACAGCCCATCTGCGGAACGCCCGCGTCCTGAGCAGTTCCCAAAACCAAAATATACGGCGATTTGGCGTTTATCAAAATCGAAAGAAGTAAAGTAAAGATTGCTGTTAATAAAAATTTGTTCATTGTTCGATGCTTACGGCTTCAAAATTTTCCAGCTTTTCATCAAAAACCGTGTACCTTATCTGAATCGGGCGACAGCAGACTTCGCAGTCTTCGATGTAAGTTTGTTCTTCGACGGTTAAATCCAAGACCATCGAGATTTCCTGCCAGCAGTACGGACAGATAAAAAAATGTTCGATCTCCATTAAGTTTTTCTAATCAAACGAAAAGTTTAATTTTCGGGTTTGCGATGTTATTCTCAAGTTATAATTTAGCAGAATAAAAATGCAAAAGAAATTATCTTATCTATGCATATTTTAGACAACCCAATAAG
>JBGTRS010000681.1:0-2107 GCA_041940665.1 Pyrinomonadaceae bacterium
AGGCTCGGCACCAGACATTCCAGAACTTCTGCCGGAACATCGATTTTTACCTGTAATGAATCCTGAAATCTTTCCCGTTCGATGTCCAGATACAATTTCGTCAGAGCGATTTCCTGTTCGAGCGTGATCGTTTGACGGTCGGCGATGTCGAGCGTCGAACGGAGCAATTCGCCGAGGCGGGCGATAACCCGCCTTGCCCTTTTCGGATTATCTTCGACCAGAGCCGAGATGGCGTGCAGAGTGTTAAAAAGAAAATGCGGATGAAGCTGCATTTTCAGAGCATCGAGCTGAGCTTTGGCCAGTTGCGATTCGAGTTTGCTCGAACGCAAAAGAAGTCGGGCGGCTTCGTTTTCTCTTTCCCGGAACTTTTTATAATGGTCGATTGAAAAACCGAGTCCGAGAATCGCCCAATAGACGATCAGCTGATAATGTCCCGTTTGATAAAGCCGGCTGACAACATTCGTCACAAACCCGGTCTTCACGTCGCCTAATCCGGACAAATGCAATAGAGCGGTCGAGATAAATAAATATGAGATAACCGTTAAAACGCTCAAGATCAGATGAAGAATGAGATTTGCAACCGAATTGCGGTCCGTTCCAAACCCGAATTTCCTTCCGAACCAAAAGATTAGAGGCGTAAAGACAAACCATGAATAAAATATAAGAATTGAGGTGAGGACGGATTTATACAAATCGAACGAAACGTATTTTTCCGGAAACTCTAACGACATAACATAGTCGGCCGTGTTGTATAGAGCCGTAACCAACGTCCAGAAAATGAACATTAAAACCCAGACAAACCAAGGCTTTTCCAATAAAATGTCCTCTTTGAACGAAATTCCCGGGGAAGATTTTTCGGAAAGGTTTTTCAGACTCGCCATAACCAGATAAAAAAATACCGGACAATAAGTTGAATCAAACTCCGGCTTAAAGCGTAACACTTTATATTAATGATGAGAATATCAGCCGGTAAACCACAATGCGGCGAAACGGCCTTTTTATGTTGCGAACTGCACTTTTTATAAGGTAAATTTTCTCCAAAAAGATGAAACTTCAAATACGGGAAACAAAAATTTCGGACATTCCGGCGATTCTCGCATTGATGCGGGAGTTTGCCGAGTTTGAAAACTTGCTTGAATATCTCGAAGTAACCGAAGAAGGTCTGAAAGTAGTTTTGTTCGGCGAAAATGCTTTCGTCCAAAGCCTTATCGCTTTTGACGGCGAAAAGGCGATCGCTTACGCCTTTTTTTATCCGGCGTTTTCGAGTTTTCGCGGACAAACGAGCGTCTATCTCGAAGATATTTTTATTACCGCCAAATACCGCAAATACGGCATCGGCGAAAAATTGCTGAAAAAAGTCGCCCAGATCGGCCGAAAGTTCGGGGCGGTCAGGATGGATTTTCAGGTTCTGGAATGGAACCTGCCCGCCGTCCGTTTTTACGAAAAACACGGGGCGGTTATCGATGAGGACGAAAAACATTTCAAATTCGTTGATGCGGCGTTTCAAAAACTGACAAATTAGTCTGATCTAAGCAAATGTTTCTTTCTCCACGCGTCCAAAAAGAACAACTAAATTTTTGACTTCGGAGGAATTTATAAAAATATATGGCTTGGGATAGAAATTCGGAACGGTATCCGCGACCCGTCGCTCAATTTGACCCGACGGCATGCTGGGCGGCGGGGCTTGAATGGTGGCTTCGTTGTATGCACCAATCACGCAACGTTAGAAATCAATTGCAATTGATAAATGAGTTTGTCGATCATTGGGATTCCGATGAAGACAGTCCGAGTTACGGCACGATCACCGGCGAAGGTTTGGGGCAGATTATGGCCGATTCTTCGATCCGGATGGATTACGTCGTGCGGGCTTCGGGAACTTGGGAGGCATCATTCGTCAATGGCAAACTTCCGACGAGTCCGGTCTTGATCGCCTACAACGAGGCGGAAGTCGGCGGTTTTCACGTCGCCATCATCCATAGCCTGAACGGCGGCGATACGGCCGACGTCAACGTCATGGACCCGAACCGCGGCAGATACCGTACGCGAAGCCATTCGCATTTTACGGGCAGAAACTATGTTTTAGCCTGGGCAAGATAATTCTATTCGG
>JBGTRS010000682.1:0-2102 GCA_041940665.1 Pyrinomonadaceae bacterium
TTGCCAATCTTCCTCCAACACAAAATGCGGACGTAAATAGGGTGAAAGCCGCCTGCCGCCGAAGATCAGACGGGCATCCTGCAGTTTCGAATGCAACTGATCTAAAGATGCTCTGGTCAGTTCTTCGTCATTTAATAAATTGTTGTAGTATTCAACGGCATCTTTTAATACCGAAGTTCGTTGTGCTTTCATTTTTTAAAAAGTTTTTTTAGGTAATTTATTCAGTTAATCCAGACGACGGAATTTTGCCTCAAAAAGTGATAAAAGTCCATGACAAATTATTCCGAAAGCCGTTACAAATAAAAGAACTTTGCCGTAGGTCTGCATGGCCAAAGTGGTCATTGCTCCATCCAGACCGACAACTTTATCGGGATCATAAAAAAATGCCGCATCGAGAAAAAAATAGCCGATCAAACCCATTA
Source organism: Pyrinomonadaceae bacterium (assembly GCA_041940665.1). GTDB lineage: Bacteria > Acidobacteriota > Blastocatellia > Pyrinomonadales > Pyrinomonadaceae > Aridibacter. The sequence goes on from JBGTRS010000682.1 coordinate 423, forward strand.
AAACAGCCCGGGCAAAACTACTGCTAATCCCCGTTACCACTAACACTTTCTTCAATCCGCTTTTGATCTTATAAGTTTTTAAACGTTCCAAAAACTCCAACGATAAACCCTGATAGATCAAAACAACAGCGGCCGTCATAAAACCCAAACCGATCAAACTTACAAAGATCTGTCCGAGCGGTAAAGCAAGAAAGATCGAAGTGATCGTTCGCGGGACTTCATTATCCGCCGCATCCGTCATTTTTCTCGACACGAGAAAAATATAAAGTGCCGAAAAGCCCAAAAATAAATAAAATATGCCGAGACCGACGGCAACGATCCTTTTTGCAATCCCGAGCGTGCCGACACCGTCGTCATCAATATCGGCGACTCCGCGTAAAATGCTCCAGATACCGTATATTGCTGAACCGACTGCGAGTATCCAAAACAGGATTTGGCCGTATGGTGCCTGGGCGATCGTGGCCAAAGCTCCCTGAGCTCCGATCAATTTTCCGTTTTGCTGACCGACGGCAACCAACGCCGCCAACACTCCGATAACGATAAAAATTACGCCCTTTGTGATAAAACCGAATCGGGCAAGTCTTTTCGTCCAGGGATGACGGGCGGTTTCTTTTAAAGCTTCGCCCGTTTCTTTTATTTTTTCCTTAACCTTCCCTTGTTCGCTTTCATCCATCGAATCGCCCTTTGATTTTAATTCAACTCATATTCATATCTGACAACTAAATAAGGTTCACGAACCTTTTCGCTGTGAAATTGAAAACCGAAGCCCTCATAAAGTTGGCAGAGTTTTTCACGTTTTGCACAATCCAGTCTTAAAAACTTTTTGCCGTCGGATTTCGCTTTTTGCTTTGCCCATTCGATCATCTCTCCGGCAAGGCCTTTTCCGGCAAATTTCCGGCGAACCGCAACGCGATGGACAAACGCCGAATCTTCGTGCGGAACGTCCGCCCAATATTCCAAATCTTGAAGCTGATAACGGAGACATCCGGCAAATTCATCTTCGATCTTGGCGAGCCAAAACATTCCGCGTTCGACCTGATCTTTTATCCGTTCGGAATTTAGCTCATCTCTTTCCCAAAGTTTATCGCCTTTTTCGATCAGCCAATCAGCAACTTCCTGCAGGATCGAAGAAACGATTTCCGTTTGATTAAGCCTGGCTTTTTCCATTGAGATTTCCATCAAAATAATAAAATCTTAAATCGTTTAGAGACGTGTTTTTGAACGCCGTTGTTTATCTAAAAAAAATCGTAACGCGGTCAAAGATCGCTACTAAACAAAACAAATTGCTTACTTATTCTTCGCCGCTCTTTTATTTATCCATTTCGCCCAACGTTCCATCATCGGACGCAGAGGTTTAAAAAGCCGTCCACGCCAGGATTTTTCGGATTGTTCTTCGCTCCATTTTTTCAGATTATCCTGAGCGTATCTTTGAATCTTCGGCTGCAGATTGTCCTTTTTGACGGAATGTTTCATCGTCAAATAATGATGCTGACCGACCATTACGAAGATGGAACTTGCGAGGCTCGATCTGAATGAAGATTTTGCCATCCAACGCTCGGTAAATTTCCCGAGCGGTTTGAGTAGACTCATCAGCGAAATCTCCATCCGGGCCGATTTGTTCTGCATTTTCGGATAATACATATAAGGCAGATTGTCTTTGTAATTGCCCTTTGCGTCTTT
>JBGTRS010000683.1:0-2096 GCA_041940665.1 Pyrinomonadaceae bacterium
CATCTACAGCGCCAACTCCGGCTACAGCGCCAGCGTGCGCAACCTGGCCTCCATCACCTTTGCCACCGACAACGTGTTCAGCGACGGCACCGATCTGGAGATGACCACCATGCAGGCCAACAGCGGCGGTGGCTACTCGGCCAGCATCACGATCTCCATCGCGGTCTGAGTCCCCCCCATCGCTTCTTCCGCTCTTTTCAAAGGCACACCATGCACCAGATGCACACCCTCATCGCCAGCCTGGCCCTGATCTCCCTGGCCGCGGCCACCCCCAGCCACGCCCAGCCCGCCCGCGGCACACCGCCCGCGCCGCCCCCGGAGGCCTACGCCGCCTGCAAGGGCAAGACCGAAGGCGCCTCCGTCACGCTCACCATGCCCGATGGCAAAACCCTGGCGCACTGTGGGCAACAGGGCGATCGCAAGAACATTTGGTTGCTTCCCAGCCGCGGCGGCAAAGACGTACAGCTGACCCACGCCGACGCGGACGACGATGGCCCCGACTTTTCGCCCGACGGAAAATGGGTCGTTTATCTGTGGAACGCCGAGGGCAAAAGCCCGAGTGATCTGTATATGGTTTCAACGGCAGGCGGCGAGGCGAAAAAACTTTTGTCGCCGAAAGACCTTTTATCAAAAAAGGAAGAAACCGAAAAGCCCGACCCGCTCGAATACGGCGTCATCATCAACGACGAATTTGCCAGATCGCAACGCAACGGATTGGGAAATTTGCGTTGGTCGCCTGATTCATCAAAGATTTTGTTCACGCAAAACGGCGATATATATGTTCTAAAGATCGGCGAGACCAAACCGAAACGGATCACGAAAACCGAAACCTTTGAATTTTCGGCGGATTTCCTCGATAACGACCGAATCCTTTTTCAGCAAAGCGGGAATCTTTTCTCGATTGATACGAAAGACGGAACTTTGACGCAGATTTCAACGGAAGCCAATCAGCAGAGAAACATCTCGGTTTTCGGCGGAACTCCGAGCGAGAACGGCGAAATGATCGCTTACATCACGACCGATGGTTCGAACCAAAGACCGCTGTTTGTTCCGAACTACTTGCCGTATTACACCGCCGCACCGACGGTTCGCCGCGGCTGGACGAAACCGACCGTTTATGCGGCGAAAACCGACGGAAGTTTTGAAAAAGCGATCGAGATCGAATTGCCGAAACAAGAAGAAGAAGCCTACATCGCAGGTTTGGAATGGCTTGCCGATAACGAAACACTTTTGATTGACCGCGTGGATAAAACGCACAAACGGCGGCAGATTTTTGTCGTAACTTTTGAAGGTGAAAAATCAAAAGCGTTTTTAGTCCACGAAGAGACGGACGAAAAATGGATCGGCGGTCCGGCGAGAATCCTCGAAGCTCATCCTGAGAGAGCAGACAAATTTTTATTCTCTTCTGAAAAAGACTCGGGATATAACCATCTTTACATTGCATTCATACCGAAATCAATGTTGACCGAAGGTAAAGGAAAAGCTAAAGTTACAAAAATAACAGAAGGCAAGTGGGAAATTAATTGGGCAAAATGGACTGGTTGGGCAACTGTCTTATTTTCTTCAACCGATATAAATACTGCTGAGAGAAGATTTAATTACGTTTTTGCCGACGGCGTAATGATTTCTACTCCCGATCTTAAAGATCAGAATCCTCTTATCAAAGGATTAAAAACTGACATACAACTTGAAGCCGGAAAGATGATTTTTAGTAATTCAACTTGGAATTATCCGTCCGAACTATACTCAGCAAACGTATCTGTCAAAGGAGACTCTCTGGTTTCTTTTGATTCACTCAAAAAACTTACAAACACAACTCCCGAAGCGTTTCTAAAACGAAAATGGAATGAGCCGAAATTTATGGAAATCACGGCCCGCGACGGCGTGAAGATTCCGGCCAAAGTTTATTTCCCTGCCGATTTTAATAAATTGAAAAAATATCCGATGGCGATCTTTGTTCACGGAGCGGGTTATCTGCAGAATGTCATCAACGGTTGGAACAATTATTATCGGGAGTTTATGTTCAACCAGCTTTTGACGCAGAAAGGCTATGTCGTTTTGGACATAGATTATCGCGGTTCGGCCGGATACGGACG
>JBGTRS010000684.1:0-2090 GCA_041940665.1 Pyrinomonadaceae bacterium
GCGTCAGGATCCAGACGTGCGGAACGATCGTCGCGTGATAATAGGAAAAGCGGGTCGAACGGTTTCCTTTTGAAAAGGAGTTGACGATGCCGCTCAGAGTCCGCGAAGTTCCGTCCCTTTGACCGATCGAGATCGTCACGGCTTTACCTAAAATCGAGGTGACATCAACATCGGTCGTTTCAAAACTATCTTCGTTTTCTTCGTGCAATAGTTCGACGCGGGCGGTAAAAAGTTCGGAAATTTCCTCGGTTACCGAAACGCTGTTGAGCAATAAAAAATCCTCGCCCAAAGGCGTTGCGATGCTTAATAAACGGTTTCTTTGTGTTGTCGGTTCTGCCATATAAAAAAATTAAATCAGTTATTAATAACTTTTCAGATAAGTTATTTTTTTCCTCATTTAGGACGAAAAGATCGTAGAAAATTGCGTAATATGTTGTATTTATCAGAGATAGGAAGTTTTTCTGCTTTCAATATGTCTATTCTAAATCGGGAATAAAATCGAATTCAAACCAGGGTTTTTCTTCATAGATGGCTTTGACCCGCATCCCATAGTCATTGACTGTTTTGGCATTGATATTGTTGTAAAGCGTGGCGATCTTTTCGATCGGGGAATTCGTCGGCAGATTTTGAATGATCCGGCGGAGCATTTCCGCCCCTGCTCGGATATTCGTCAAAGGATCCTGCATCTGTTCTCTTGTGCCGAAAGTATCGCCCCAGTAATCTACGTTTATGTTCATCGGCCGGATGGATTTATTTTTGCCGACCCAATTCAGCGGAGCGTCGTAATAGCCGTGAGTTTCTTCCATAAACATAATGGCCCGGATCAGTCGGCCGCTGATCTTTTTTTCAAAAGCGGCAATATCAATAAACGCCCCGTATTGGTCAACCGTGGAAGCGGCAGGCATCTCATACCAGGGTGCCTTGCCGCTTGCATTTTCATTGCCCGAAACATAAAAGAGCGATGGACAAACCTGATTGGCTTGAATACATTCTTTTCGAGTTTTCGGGTTTGCCATAATTCCCTCCAATTATTTTATTTCATAAGCAAAGTTTTCATCGTTACCGACCGAAACATTGACCTTTTCGATCCCCTCGCCCGATGCCATCCGCGATAAAATCTCACTGCTCATTTCGGGCAGAAGCGAACCGTTGATGATGTTGATGACGTTTCTCGCTCCGCTATCCACATCCGTACAGCGGGCGGCGATCGTATCAACCACTTTGTCGTCGTAGGCAAAAGCCGCTTTGTGATTGTTGGCGATACGTGCTTTGACTTTACCCAGTTGCAGTTTGACGATTTCTTTTAAAACGTCATCGGCGATCGGATAAAACGGCACGGTGAACATCCGCCCCAAAAGTGCGGGTTTGAAGGCTTTGACGAGTTCGGGGCGAATCGCTTCTTCCAAACCCGCCGGATCGGGGCGTGTGTCGGGATCGGCACTCAAAGACATGATCAGATCGGTGGCGACGTTCGACGTTAAAAGAATTATCGTGTTTTTGAAATCAATTTCGCGGCCTTCGCCGTCTTCCAGGACGCCTTTGTCGAACACCTGATAGAAAAGTTCCATCACGTCCGGATGGGCTTTTTCGACCTCATCGAGAAGAACGACCGAATACGGTTTGCGGCGAACCGCTTCCGTTAAAACGCCGCCTTCGCCGTAGCCGACATAACCCGGCGGCGATCCCTTCAGACTCGAAACCGTATGGGCCTCCTGATATTCGCTCATATTTATCGAGATCAGGTTTTTCTCGCCGCCGTAAAGCGTTTCGGCTAAAGCGAGAGCCGTTTCGGTTTTACCGACGCCGGAAGTTCCGACGAGCAGGAAGACACCGATCGGACGTTTCGGGTCGGTCAGACCGGCCCGCGAAGTTTTGATGCGTTCGGAAATTGCCGCGAGAGCGTGGTCTTGTCCGAGAACTCTTTCGCCGAGCGTGTGTTCGAGGTTCATAATTTGAATGATCTCGTCGGCGACCATCTTGCCGACCGGAATTCCCGTCCAGCTCGAAATGATCTCGGCGATCGCCTGACCGTCAACGACCGGCGACATCAGAGGATTTTCGCCCTGCAGTTCCTTTAATTCGGCGTTGGT
>JBGTRS010000685.1:0-2086 GCA_041940665.1 Pyrinomonadaceae bacterium
TATACTGATGACGGCAAAGAGGTCTTTAAAGTCATCGTCGTGCCGGGCAGATTGGTCAATGTCGTCGTCAAGGGTTAATCCGTTCAATAAACTTGAAAAAATGCGAATCGGTAAATTTATACTGATTCGCATTTTACTTTAAACCTTGATTGCATCGGATAAAGCATTTAATATTGGAAAACTGAATGTTAAACAACCAACTTTTGTGAAAAATAATCACAAATATTGCTTTATAAAATCGGCGAAAAGAATTCTAAACTAAGCCCCTAAACTTAATGAGAGAATGTCAACATTGTAAAAATTGCTTCGCAGATGATGTCCAGACCTGCCCGAATGACGGTATGCCGACGATGCACACGATCAGCGGCGAGCCGGTTTTGGAAGGGAAGTATCATCTGGAAAACCGCGTCGGGCAGGGCGGTATGGGCGTTGTTTATAAAGCCCGCCACGCATATCTGAAAACTTCACACGCCATCAAGATCATTCTTCCCGATCTGGTCGGCAACGATCCCGAACTCGTCACGAGGTTCCGGCAGGAGGCTCTGGCCTCCGCCGCCATCCGGCATCCGAATGTCGTCGCCGTGACGGATTACGGTGTCGCTCAAGGCACGATGCCGTTTCTGGTGATGGAATTTGTCGAGGGCGAATCTCTGCACGATCTGCTCGCCCGCGAAAAAAAACTTTCACCCGAACAGGCGTTTGAACTGACGGCGGCGATCTGTGCCGGAATCGGCGTCGCCCATCATCAGGGAATCGTTCACCGCGATATGAAGCCGCTCAACATAATGCTTCTCAAGGATAAAAAATCAATCTCGGAAGCGGTCAAAATTCTCGATTTCGGTCTGGCGAAAATAAAATCGGGTGAATTGCTCGGCTCCTTTATCCAGGCACAAACCACGGGTTTGATGGGTTCGCCCTATTATATGGCACCCGAACAATGGTCGGATGAGGATCTGGGGCCGCAATCGGATATATACTCGATCGGGGTGATGCTTTTTCAAATGCTCGCGGGAGATGTCCCGTTCAAAGGCTCTTCGATTCCGGCCATTATGAAAAAACATCTGACCGATCCGCCGCCGACCTTTGCCGAAGTCGGGGTGGAGATCAAGCCCGAGATCGAAAAGGCGGTTCGTCATACGCTTGAAAAAGCACCCGAAGCCAGAACTCAGACGGTTGAGGACTTGGTTGAAGAATTAAAAGCGGCGATTTATCCGCCGTCGGAAGTCGGTCAGTCAACGATGCCGACCATTCCATCCGCACCTCTGAGGATTTTGACAAATCCGCCGAAATCAAAAGTTTATTTGAATAATACCGCCGTCGGCGAAAGTCAGACGGACGGCTGGCTGCTGCTTGAGGGCGTCCAGAGCGGGAATCATCATATCAAGATCAGTCACGAGGGTTTCCGGGATTGGCAGGACAGTATTTTCTGTGACGGAAAACCGCAGCAGATCGTTGCAAAATTGGAAAAGCAAAATCAGGAATCTTCACCTTCGATTCCGATGCCCTCGGAATATGCCACGCAGATAAACCTGGAACAATCACAGCAAACTCCGCAAAACATCCAGGAAACGCAAAACGCTCAAACGAACATTCAGCAGACTGCCCGGCATCAGCATCAGCAAACCGGCAGTCAAATGGGACAACAGAGCGTTATTGTTGAAAATGAACCGAAAAAGTCATTTATTTCACCGATAATTTTGGCAGTAATTGGAATATCAGGCTTATTGTTACTTACAGTTATTGGGGGCGTTGGACTGTATTTGTCGGGAATTATTGGTGGGACAAATGAAAATTCGACAAATAATTCAACGTCCAATTCAAATACGAATAACGGTAACAATCCGCAGGTATTGCCGAGACCGGAAATGGTCAAGATCGAGGGCGGAGAATTTATGATGGGACGCAACGACGGAACTGATCTGGAAAAACCCGAACATAAGGTATCGGTCGGAGATTTTTGGATTGATAATCATCCCGAAATAAAAAACCTGACAATCGGGACGGGCGGCAGTGGTCACGGGTTTAAAATGGGACCCGTTTTGGGCGGTTTGATTGCAGACGCTGCTGAAAGAAAGGAAAATGAATG
>JBGTRS010000686.1:0-2086 GCA_041940665.1 Pyrinomonadaceae bacterium
CTACAAACTTCTTCATCAAAAACTTCGTAATTTAGTTTTTCTTCCAAAATCTCTTTGATAACTTTAAATGTTTCTCCGCCGTTGTGATTAACTAAGCCTTTCACATTTTCGAGCAGAAAGGATTTCGGTTTGTGATATTCCAAAATTCTTTCAATATCAAAAAATAGAGTTCCACGTGTGTCCTTAAATCCTTTCCGATAACCCGCAACGCTGAATGCCTGACACGGAAAACCCCCAAGCAGTATGTCGTGAGCGGGAATGTCTTCCTCCGAAAATGGTTTTATGTCGCCATGAGGTCTTTCGCCGAAATTAGCAATGTATGTCTTTTGTGCGTTCTCATCAATCTCGGAACTGAAAACGCATTCGCCGTATGGTTCAAACGCAAGACGGATTCCGCCGACGCCTGCGAATAGATCTATAAATTCTATTTTTTTATTCATTCCCGGCTTTTCTTTAGAATCTGATTCTGACTCTTTATCAAAATAAATTCTATTGATTTCATCTTTTGTAAGTTCCTCATTTTCCATATTCTGAATGTATATTTTATAAAATTATTTTAATATCCGCATTCCGCTGACGCTTCATACGGGGCTATTATCTGCCGTCATCTCACGATGACTGTTTTCATACTTTGGCTTAACTGCCGTCATTTCACGATGACTGTCTGAAATTACTGAATCTTGCCGATTTTAACACAAAATTTTATTGAAGTGTTTCCAGATTTTCGCTCAGAGTTTTAACCTGTGTTTCGATCTCGGCGACTCTTTCGCGGACGGCGTCAACCTTGTCTTGCGGGGCTTTGCTGACGAAATTCTCGTTGGAGAGTTGGTTGTCGAGTTTTTCTTTTTCCGCTTCGAGTTTGCCGATCTGATTTTCGAGCCGTTCGCGTTCTTTTTCAAAGTCTATTAAGCCTTCAAGCGGAATACCAATCTCCGTGCCGCCGGAGATGACGCCTTTGGCGGAGGCTTCGGGAACTTCCAGGCTGTCGCCGAGGGTGAGCGAGTTTGCTCTGGCAAGTTTGAGAATTTGAGCTTCGTTTTCGGCAAAGATATTTTGCGTTTCCGCATTGGCGGCGATATGGACGGAAATTTTATCCGACGGTTTGATCTGCATTTCAGCCCGGATGTTGCGAATCTTGGTAATGAGTTCGATGATCGTCTGCATTTCCCTTTCCGCTTTTTCATCAATCAAAGCTTCATTGCCTATCGGAAAATCTGAGAGCATAATGGTCGCGTTGGCTGAAGCGTAGGCGGAGTTGTGCAGAGCGTTCGATGTGCCGGGCAGTTTTTGCCACAGTTCTTCCGTCAGATAAGGCATAAACGGATGCAGAAGCCGCAGGGATTGTTCCAAAACCGACAGAATTCTCGATCTGGCTTCGATCTGGTCTTCGGTCTTTGGTCTTTGGTCTTCGGATTCTTCATCTTGCCCGTGCCCGACAATCTCATCTTTCGACAACTCGATATACCAATCGCAGAAATCGTCCCAGAAAAAATGATAGAGTTTATCAACGGCAACGTGAAAGGCATAGCGGTCGAGTGCTTCGTTGACTTCTTTGGAGGTTTTATTAAGCCGCGAAATTATCCATTTATCGGCAATTTTTTCGGGATTTTCAAGCGTGGATAGATCAACTTTCGCGTCTTCCGCATTCATCAAACAAAAACGGGTCGCGTTCCATATCTTGTTGGCAAAATTGCGGTAGGATTCGATTTTCAGATCGCTCCATTTTATATCCATTCCGGTCGAAATGCTGGCCAAATATGCTCTGGTGGCATCAACTCCGTATTGTTCAAACATATCGATCGGATCAACGCCGTTTCCGCGGGTTTTCGACATCGGTTTGCCGTCCGCTCCCATAATCGTTCCGGTGATGTAAACATCATCAAAAGGTCGCTCGCCGGTAAATTTCAAAGCCGCCATAACCATCCGCGAAACCCATAGAAAAATGATGTCGCGGGCAGTAACGAGAACATCGGTCGGATGAAAAACATCCAGATCGTTCGACGCGGAGATACGGGGACGCGGGGACGCAGAGATTTCTCCCGAATCTTGCTCCCCTTCTCCCTTTCTCCCTTTCTCCCCATCTTCT
>JBGTRS010000687.1:0-2076 GCA_041940665.1 Pyrinomonadaceae bacterium
AAAGTCCCAGATAATTGTTCGCACACATATTCAGAACTTCCCGGTCGGCGACCTCAATCCTCGCATCCTGCGGACTTTCGATCACGCGCTCGTTTTTATAAAGCCCCGCTTCTCTGATTTCGTTTAATGTGTTTTCTAATTGATTTTGGATTTTGCCGTACATAAATTTTTAGCTGATAAGTTAAATTATTTCGATTTCTTCTCTAATTCTTTTACATATTCTTCCGTGTTGCATTTGTCGGTTCTGTCGAGAACGACTTTTATCGGTTGTATTAAACTCTCCTTCATTTCCAGTTTATAGAATCCGCATTTAGTTTTATCGTTCGGTAAATCAATTTCCGCTTGTAACCAGTATGTAAAGCCATCAAAAGCTCTTATTAAAAACGAACCGTCAGCATTCACTTCAACCATTTCAATAGATTTGCCTTCACGCTCTTTATTCCAATCTACAAGAAATGAATCCATAAAAATCATTTTGTTCGGTTTTTCAAAACTGTATAGATCAATGTCTAATTCATTATCTGAGCCGTCAACAAAAGTAACAGGTTTTCCGTCTTTCCAAAAAACTTGTCCTTTAACTTCACGAAGCGGAAGAAATTCGGGTAAATTAAATGTAATATCGGAAAGCTTTTGTCCTTGTTCTAAATTTATAGGTTGTGCTTCTTTAAAGTCTTTTACTCCGGGATAGTAATATCGCCAGAAAGGTGCTGAACCATCAGGGAAATTATCATCGTTAATAACTAACGTATATTTCCCTTCGCGTAATCCGGTTATTTGAAAAGAACCGTCCATTTGCAATCCGTAATCTGTATAGCAGTTTTTGAGTGTTTCCTCTTCTGTTTCTTTTAACCCGCACAAAGACGGATAAAATTTTGAAAAAACCTTCCAGTCTTTGGGAACATACTTTCCGCTAATTTGAGCGGTTGCTTTTAAGTCAATCGGTCGCAATTCGATTTGATTGTAGTTGCAACTGTTTTCTATGGCATCAATTTCATATTCGAAAACAGTTTCATTTTCGGTTGGTGAGTTTTTTGTGAAATTCGTGAATTGATGTGTGAAACCGAATACCGCGCTAAATGGAACTGATATTTTTACTTTGTATTTACCTGCTTTAGGAACTTTGAAACTGAAAAAGCCTGCCTTATCGGTTGGATTCGTCGCTGTAAAACTTTCACCTTCGACAGTAACTTTTCCTTCTTGTCTTTCGTCAACAAAAGTATCTTTGACCAGAGTTCCTTTTATGTGAGTGCCTGATTTGCCTTGAGAAAGTTCATCCAATTCTTGAAAGTATTCGGCGTATTCTGAAAGTTTTCCCGAAAGCCGTCCGGTTGCGTTGCAAGCACCGACTCCTAAAATTCCGCTTTCTTCATTTCGGTAAGCAAAGAAAATCCAGCGTTGACCTTTTTTAACTTTTCCGATGTCGCAGGAAGTTCCTTGATAAGTGGTTAGTTTGACGGTTTTTCCTTCAACGCCCTTAAATGCCTTTTCAATTTTTACGTTTAACCAAACAAGACCGCTTCCTTCAAAAGTTGTGATTGAATTTACGCTCGGAAATGAAACTTCCGCATCTTCTGCGGTAAAAGCGGTAATTTGCTCAATCTTTCCGACAAAAACAGCGTCGGCTCTGTCAAATTCCGCACAAGTCGGAACCCCGCCTTCGGAACAGGTGCAAGCCGAAAGAGTTTCAAATAAGGAAAGCAAAAGTATTAAGGTAATGAGTAAATTAGTGTAAAATTTCATTTAAAATCTCGCTTCAATTCAAAATCACTGTTCTAAAATTTTCCTCGCATATTATTTTCCTGCGATTCGCATTTTTGTTTCGGTTACGGTAACGAATTGTTCGGGCAGTTTTTCGACATAATTTTCGAGTAACTTTTCTAAAACTTTTATTTTGTTCGCCGCTCTTTCGTCGTCGAGCCGCATAAAAACGACTCCGTGATGAATGCGCCGTTCGCGGAAAATCATCTCGCCGAAATCTTTGTCGTTGGTTATCAAAATCCAATTTTCGTCCGCCGCTTTGGTCAAAACTTCATCGTCGGTCATTCCGCGCGCTTCGTCGAAAACGGAAAAGACTTC
>JBGTRS010000688.1:0-2033 GCA_041940665.1 Pyrinomonadaceae bacterium
TCTATCCGCTTTTGCATAAATTTTCGGTGTGGCTGGTTGATAAAGTTCTACTTCAGCGGATTAGTTTTACAAATTTGCAGAATGAAATTTCGCAGGCGATCGAAAAACAAGAATCAATTGATTTTGTTCTTGATGAAGTTTCCGCAAAACTCGGGAATGCTTTAACGGCAGAAAAATCAACCTGGAACGAAGTTTATGAACGGGACGAAAAATTGAATTTGCCGACGGTTGATCTTTCGCGGCAAAAAACCGAGATTTTTGTGCCCACCGGCGAATCGCCGTTCTATAAAATTCATCTTAAAAAGTTCTCCGGCGGTCGCAAACTTTTATCGGAAGAGGTCGAAATGCTTGAAGCGGTTTCGCTTTTGACAGCCCGCCGGATTGATGCTCTGCGAATCCTGCACGAGCGTTGTGAACAGGAGATCCGCGAACAGGAATACACGAAACTGACGACCGAAGCTCAACTGACCGCCCTGCGTTCGCAGATCAATCCGCATTTTTTGTTCAACGCTTTAACGACCATCGGATATCTCATTCAAACCGCACCCGAAACGGCTTTTCAGACCTTGATGAAACTGACCCAGCTTCTCAGAAGCGTGCTGAAATCAAGCGGCGAGTTCTGCACGTTGGGTGAAGAGCTAAAGCTCATTGAAAATTATCTCGATATTGAAAAGGCTCGGTTTGAAGAACGCTTAAAGGTAGAAATCGAAGTTCCGAAAGACCTGCAAAGCTTGCGTGTGCCGTCTTTGATCTTGCAGCCTTTGGTCGAAAACGCCGTCAAACACGGAATTTCCGAAAACAAAAATGGCGGCACGGTGAAAATCACGGCCAAACTGGAAAACAAAGCGGCGGAAGTTTTTTTGATCTTGAAGGTTTTCGACAGCGGTTCGGGGAAACGCAGAAACGATTCGATCAACTCGAACGGCATCGGATTAAAAAACATAAAGGGACGCTTAAAGTCTTATTACGGGCAAAATGCGAAACTGGAGTTTAGGGAAAATGCTGAAAAGGGAAGTTCGGCGGTTGTGGAGATTCCCGTAAAAATTGAAAAAATTATTTAACCGCAGAAACGCAAAGACGCAGAGAGAGATTGAAAAGGCAAAAGGTTAAGGGTAAAAGTAAAAAAATGTTTAATTCAAAAAATCAATCTATTTCTGCTTAAAACCCATTTATAATTCTCCGCGTCTTTGCGTCTCTGCGGTGAAAAAAATATGACAAAACTACGCACAATTATTGCCGACGATGAACGACCGGCGAGGAATTTTTTAAAAAATATTTTGGTCTTGACCCCTAAAGCGTCCGAAATTTTTTCCTGTGGCCGTACCCCTAAGAAAAAGGCCATTTTTGAGGTATGAATCACGCATTACGGTACTTAAATTAAGTAAAATTTTGCGTTTTAAATTAATATGACGGTGAACTTGGTCCAGCTATATAACGAGGGCATTAGTTTTCCACTACACAATGTTGATGACAAACACGAGAAAAATAAATATGGAAATCCAGAACGCGGGTTTGTAAACATCGTCCGGTTGATACTCTTGTTTAATGGCCTAATCTTGCTGATCACAATGACTTTCCTCATACTTTATTTGCTCTTCCTTCTCTTCAGCGTCTGTTGTATGACCCCACAGACTGCATTTATGCTGAGCAATTAATTCGAAATCAATTACAACAGCTCAAATAATCGGTTTACCCGTAGAAATTAAGATTTGGTTCGAGTGCTGAAACACTTTCCGTTTGGAAGCATCGTAAATAGAGAAGGTCAAGAGTGTTCTATTTGCCTAGAGAATTTCAGGGAAAAAGACGTTTTTGGAAATGATACTTAAATAGTCTAGTTAAAATGTAGCAAATATCACATCTTCCATCTAGATTGCATCGGTTAATATGTCATTTAGCCCGAAAATTCGAGAAAAAAGTGTCCGTTATGTAGGAAACCGATAGAAGTAAGATTTCCGCCGTTACTTAACTGAATTATGATATAATATTATATTTAGGTTCGGAGAAATTTTTAAAATTTCAAATAATGGGGTTTT
>JBGTRS010000689.1:0-2021 GCA_041940665.1 Pyrinomonadaceae bacterium
CGAGTTTTCGCGATATTTTTTCCGACCTTTTTGGCGGCAGTAGCGGAAGCACCGGGACGAGAACGCAAGCTGAACCTTCCCGGCCTCTGCCGAAAAAAGGTCAGGATATAGAGATTCCGCTCGCTTTGAGTTTTGAAGAATCGGTCACGGGCTTGACGACAAACTTAACCGTCAACCGCTCGGAACAATGTTCGCGTTGTCAGGGAGCGGGCGATATGGGCGGACCGCTTGTGGTTTGCACGACCTGCAACGGTTCGGGACAAGTTCAGAGACAGGGCGGACGATTGCAGTTTTCGCAGCCCTGTCCCGATTGCGAAGGCACGGGCCGCAGAAGACAGCCCTGTTCGCTTTGTAAAGGAAAGGGCGTCACGCCGAAAAAGGAACAGGTCAAAGTCCGCATTCCGGCGGGTGTTGATACGGGATCGCGTGTCCGCATTCCGAAAAAAGGACACGGCGGACGGCTCGGTGCCGAACCCGGCGATCTGTATATCATCACAAACGTCGGCAAACATAAATATTTTACGCGAAAAGGGAATAATATATATGTAACCGTGCCGATCACGATCTCCGAGGCGGCACTCGGAGCAAAAATCGAAGTTCCGACCGTCGGCGGAAAGACAAAACTGAAAATTCCGCCCGGCACGCAATCGGGACAAAAGATTCGTCTGCGTGAAAAGGGAATTCCGAGCCTGCGGGATAAAAACACACGCGGCGACCAATTTGTCGAAGTAAAAATAACTCTGCCGAAAATTATCAGCGAGGAAACAAAAGAACTTCTGCGGCAGTTTGATAAGGTTAACAGCGAAAATCCCAGAAAGGCTATGGGACTGGAATAGCATTGACCATTTAACATTTATCATTTATCGGTTCTTATGAAATTTACTTGATAAATGATAAATGTTGAATGATAAATGAAAAAATGAGTAAAAAGGTCAAAACTTATACGATCAGCGTAGTTGCCAAACTCTACGATGTGCATCCGCAAACCTTGCGTTTGTACGAACGTGAGGGCTTGATGAAACCGTCGCGTTCGGAAGGGAACACACGCCTTTTTACCGATGAAGACCTCGAACGTCTCGAGGTTATCCTTTCGCTCACACGCGAACTCGGCGTCAATCTCGCCGGCGTTGAAATAATCCTCAATATGCGTGAAAAAATGGACGCGATGCAGAAAGAGTTCGAACGATTCTTCGAATACTTACGCACCCACGCCGACGAAATTTCCAATCAGGTCAATACCTTTTCCGACTCCGAAGCACTCATTCCGGTTTCCCGCATAAACCGGCAGGATATTTACGAATCCGGCGAGGATGAGTGAAGTTTATTTTAAGTCTTAAAACTCCCGCTATTGCATTCCAAACATTTTTGAGCCAAAATACCCGTACAAGTTCGAAACCCTTATCAGAATTTTAGGAGACAATTAAAATGAAAAATATGTTTGGAAAACTTCCACTTTCAACTGTCAGCCTCGTTTTGTCATTTTTTTTGTTCAGTAATTTTGCCTTCGGACAAGACCTCGACGATGTCATCATCAGCGGCAAAGTTACCGACCAAAACGGAGCAATCATAGTTGGTGCAACCGTAACTGCGACATTAACCTCTACAGGTGTGCAACGTTCCGTCATTACAAATGAAGAAGGACGCTTTCGCATCATCGAATTACAACCCGGTACATATTCGGTCAAAGTAGAATCTGCCGGATTCGGCACGCAAATAAAAACAGACCTGGAAACCATTTCAGGACAAGGTGTTCAACTGGATTTTTCACTTTCTCCCGGCGATGTGCGGGCAGAACAAACCGTAACTATTGACGACGAAAATGCACCCGTAATAGACACGACCCGTACGGTTGTCGGCGGGACGGTAACACAAAGAGAGATCGAAGAACTACCGAACACCTCAAATGATGTTCTGGATTTGGTTTATACTCTGGGCGGAACAGCCGAAGAGCCTTTCTCAATTCGCAATTTAACCGACGATGATAGGATCGGTGGGGGAAGTGAAAGTGATCAACCGAGAGA
>JBGTRS010000690.1:0-2020 GCA_041940665.1 Pyrinomonadaceae bacterium
TTTGGACTAATATAGCAATTTTTAAAAGTTTAATTTCATCTACTTTTGCGGTCCCTTGGCCTTATTCTACTTTATTAAACCTGGATGAAATTTATTCGGAATATCAATATTTACGCGAAAATCCGAATGAGAAAAATAAGATGCTCGTCAATCTTCATCAGGATATGACGGGAGCAAAACAATCAATGGGCGGCCGCGTACAGCATCTGATCTATAATCCCTATTCGAGAACTTCCTATCTCGACGCGGTTTTTGAAAGTATCGGCAATTTCGTGATCTTGACGAACAATTCATTTATCCATGCCAACCGTTTCAGTAATTACCCGCGTCCGCATTCGCAACCGATCTATTCGACCCGCGGCACCCGTGAACCTTTTAACGCCCGTTTTGTCCCGTATTTCGGGGCATCGGACAATCTCGTATTTGTTGAAGGAATCATCGGCGTACCGGCCGTCGCTTTAATAAACTGGGATGATTTTTATATCCATTCATCGGACGACGATTTGGACAATATTGACCAAACCCAACTACAACGAAACAATTTCATCATCGGGGCGATGGCGTTTTATCTGGCTTACGCGGAAGCCGAAGATATTCCCGTTCTGGCGGCGGAAACATTTGCTCAGGGCGGAAAACGTCTGGCCAATGATTCGCAGGTCGCCATGCAGATTTTGAACGAAGCCGATAACTGGAAAGATGCTCAAGTTTTGATCGAGCAAGGAGCGATTCGCGAACGTCAGGCGTTAAATTCAATGCGTGTCATTGCCAACGATGATTCTAAAGCCATCCAAACGATCGAAACTTTTATAAAGATGGTTGATACGCGAGAAACTGTATTGATGAATGATCTCAAATCCTTTTATCAAACAAAATTCGGAAAAACACCTGCATTTCAAATGACTCAGGCGGAAACCGAGGCGTCAAAGAAAATTCCGATAAACATTGAATCTATTGATCAGTACTTCTCGAAAAGACAGAGAGTTCCGACCAATTTACATAGTCTGATGGTCAGCGAAACATTCAACTTTGTTGACGGCAAACGCAGTTATTTTGAAATCTATAAAGCGGTCAAAGCCGAAGCCCTTTCAAACGGAAAATTCTTTTACGGCACGGTTACTTTGGAAGATGTCGTCAAAACACTCGATGCAAACGTTCAAACGGGTGCATTAAAATTGAAATAAGAAATTTTCCCTTTCATAAATTACTGTAAAAAGTTATCATAAGAATCGGTGATGTTCTTTCGCCGATTCTCTTTTTTTATCTTTCCAAATTTTTAACCAATCCTTTAATCGAGGTTTTTTTTTAATGTTTTTGCAAATTAGTTCATTTGAAACTTTAACGGGTTTACCGATTTGGTTCGCATATATTTTCTTCTTTATATTGGGTTCGGTGATCGGAAGTTTTTTAAATGTCGTCATTCATCGGGTGCCTCGCGAAGAATCCATCGTTTTTCCGAATTCGGCTTGTCCGAAATGCCAGGAAAAAATCAAGGGTTACGATAATATCCCGATTTTCAGCTGGCTGATCCTGGGCGGAAAATGCCGGAACTGCAAAAACCCGATCTCCTTCCGTTATCCGGCGGTTGAACTTCTGACCGGACTTTTGTTTGTTATCACCGTTTGGCAGATCGGTTTTTCTTTGTATCTGCCGGTCGCCCTGATCTTTGTCACAACGATTGTTTCGCTTATCTTTATAGATGCTGAACATATGATCCTGCCGAATGTGATCACTTATCCACTATTAATCTTTGCAATAATGATTCGGCTTATCTTTCCGCTTGTTTTCGGACAGGCAATCTATTTTACCGACCTTAGTCATTTCCCGATCACAATCCTCCACAGCCAACCGCTGTGGCTCGTTTCGCTGACCGGGGCGATTCTCGGCGGTTTGGTCGGCGGCGGTTCGTTATGGCTGGTTGGTCAAATCTGGGAAAAACTTCGCGGCGTCGAAGCGATGGGTTTGGGCGACGTGAAAATGATGTTCGGAGTCGGGGCATTGCTCGGTTGGCGTCTGACTCTTC
>JBGTRS010000691.1:0-2004 GCA_041940665.1 Pyrinomonadaceae bacterium
TTTTTCCTTTGAACGCAAAGCCCACCGGGCCGTCAGTTCCAGACTTTTTTTTGTAGCCTCAAATCCGGCATCGCCCGGCGGACATTCGTCCAAAACCATGACGATTTCCGAACCGAGAGCCGCTTGAATTTCCATCGAAACTTCCGGCGACATAAAAAGTTTCGTGCCGTCCAGGTGCGAGCGGAACTCGACGCCATCTTCATTCAGTTTCCGCAAATCGGATAACGAAAAAACCTGAAACCCGCCCGAATCCGTTAAAAGCGAACGCTGCCAGGTCGAAAATTTATGCAAACCGCCAAGCGTTCGGATCGTCTCGGTTCCGGGACGCAGCCACAAATGATATGTGTTGCCGAGAATGATGCGGGCGTCCATCTCATCTTCGAGCCATTCAAACCGCACGCCTTTGACCGTACCTTGCGTTCCGACGGGCATAAAAACAGGCGTTTCAATTTCCGAACGCCTCGTTTTTATAATTCCCGCTCTCGCCTCGCCGTCCTCAGCGATAACTTTCCAATCAATCGGTTTTTCCATCTTCTAATATGAAAGTAAGGATTTATTTTCTACTTTCTCCCGACCAATGCCCAGATCTTTCCGGCTCCGGTAGCGGTTTCCGAGACAAACTTTCCGGTTTCATCAACCAAAACGGCGGAAGGCGTGCCCAACATCCCGAATTTTTCGGAAGTTTCATAATCTTTATCGAGTATGATCGGTGAATCGAGTTTGATCTTTTTATGTTCTTCCAGATCACCGTCCGAAAAAATAACCAGCTCAGGTTCATCCAGTCCCTTAACTTTATCCCATTCCGACAATGCATCAAGCATCTCGACGCAATGCGGACAGGTCAGACTCCAGAAAGCGACCAGAGTTTTCTTACCCTGAAAATAGTTGGCGGTGATCTGATTTCCGGTTATGTCTTCGAGCGAAAATTCCGGAACGTTCTCCCCGATCTTCGGCATTTTGCCGTTGGCCTGTTCTTTCGGAACAAAAACCATTTCGTCAGCCAAATTTTTCGATTTCAGATCTTCGATCAGCTCGCGTATGGCCGAATCGCCCGCCGCCGGATGGCTGGCAATAATCCCCTTTTTATTGACAAAAAGAACCGTCGGAGTCCAGCGAATATCCAGAAGTTCGGCAAGTTCCCGGTTCTCCTGAATCAAAGTGATCCTTTCGGAGTCGGAAGCAAATTTCTCTTTGTTTTCCTTCACCGAACCCGTGCTGATAAAAACAAATGTGATCTTATCGGCTAATTCTTTTTCCCATTTTTCAATATCCGGCAGAATCGCCTGACACGGAGTGCAGGTCGGACTGACGTTGAAAAACAAAATCGGTTTTCCCCTTGCCAAAATCTGTTTATTCGTGATTACTCCGCCGTTTAACTTCGGCATCATAAAATTCGGCAAAGGCGAACCGATCGGCAAACCTTCGACCGGGCTTCCGATATTTTCGCGTTCAACCGAATTGCCGTCGCCGGCGATAATTTCCAAAACTTCCAAACGCCGCAAAATCTGCGTCTGTTTATCCAAAATATTTTTGAGTAAAAACAGACCGATCACGAAAAGTCCAATGATTATCAAACCAAAAACTATCTGCATAACTTCATTTGAATTGTTTGCGAGATGCGTTAACGGCAGACCCTGATGATCTTGTCCCGAAACCACCAGAACCAAAGCCAAAACGGCAAATATCGCATTTCTGAACAAACTTTTCGGACTGACCGGCTCGGAATGAATCTGCCCGAAACAATGACAATCGGGAGCATTTCCCTGCTTCATCTGCCAGAGCATTCCGCCGATAAATATCAATAATAAAAGGCTTGCTCCGATCGCTCCGAACCAGGAAGTCTCGACAAACAAAAGTAAAATTGCAAAACCTATTTCAGCTAAAGGCAAAATGATCGAAAATGGCTTTGCCAAACTTTCCGGCACGCCGAAATCCTTAACCGCTTTTTCTGCTCCCTTCAGATCAAGCAATTTCCCGATTCCGGCCAGAAAAAAGATTCCGGCT
>JBGTRS010000692.1:0-1922 GCA_041940665.1 Pyrinomonadaceae bacterium
GCGAAGGAGTAGCGTACGGAAAAGTCTACGTAATATTTGGTAATTAAAGTGTAGTCTGTTGTTGTAAAAATATTGCACATCGGGGGGAATCGTTGAGTGAGATATTAATACATATTTTTTATAAAAAACCCGTTTTATTAAGCCTATAATAAGAAAAGAATTAAAATAAATTTATCGGCTGATGAAAGAATTTCTTACTGCAAAAAAGCGGCATTATCTGATTTTTGCCCTGACCTTAGCGGTTTTCGCGGGGTTGGCGGCGGCCAGCAATCTGACCTACCGTCCCGAAGTTGACGAGGGAATGTTTGCGAGTCCGGCGTTGAACCTGGCGACCGAGGGACATTTCGGCACGACCGTTTTGGACACCGAAGGAACTTCCCTGACCCGTATCGAACAGAGAACTTACTGGGTGATGCCGCTTTTTCTTCTGAACGCGGCGGCGTTTTTCAAAACGCTCGGCGTCAGTCTTTTTTCGATGCGGCTCGTTTCAACCTTCTGGGGAATTATTCTGCTTATTTCCTGGTATTTCATCATCCTCAAACTCTCAAAAAATAAAACGACGGCACTTCTCGGCACTGGGCTTATCGCCGCTTCATATATGGTTATCGTCACGGCTTCGATGGCCCGGATGGATATGATGAGTGCCTCTCTGGGGTTTGCCGGCATTGCCGTTTATCTCGTCTTGCGGAAAAAGAATTTTTCCCGAGCCGTTCTTTTTAGTCAGACGCTTGTAATGCTTGCGGGTTTAACGCATACGAACGGCATTATGGCTTTTTTTGGTCTGGCGTTTCTGACCGTTTATTTTGATCTGCGGCAGATCCGTCTCACACACATATTTTTAGCGGTAGTTCCGTATCTCGTCGGCGGAACCGGATTCGGCATCTGGGCGTTTCAGGACATCGAAGCGTTCAGAGACCAATTTGCCGACAACGCCAGCATGAGCGGCCGCCTATCGGGTTTTTCCGCCCCGCTTCAAGGTTTTATCGGTGAATTTACGCAAAGATATCCGCACGCGTTCGGCCTTCTGGCAAATACGGGCGGACATTCGGGACCGATCTACCTCAAAAGTTTAATTTTAATCGGCTATATTGCCGGCGTTTTCGGTTTGATCTTTACCAGAGAACTTCGCCGAAACCAAAAGTATTTTGCCCTGCTCATTTTGGCCGGAATATATTTCGCCTCACTTTCGATTCTCGACGGACAAAAACAAACCTATTATTTAATTCATATCATCCCGATCTATGTCGCGTGTTTGGCTATTTTTATAAATCAGGCCTGGGAAAAAAGCTCGAAACCTTTTCAAAAATTAATCCTGCTCGGCGGAGTTTTCCTTTTCGTCAGCTTACAGATCGGCGGGATCGCTCTGAGGATCAAACAAAACACAAAGGGAAGACTCTATCAACCGACGATCAATTATCTGAAAGAAAACGCGGCGGAAAATGATCTGATTATGGGTAAATCGGATTTGGGGTTCGGTCTGGGTTTCCCGGAAAACTTTGTTGACGACGGCAGATTCGGTTACCGCAGCGGAAAGCGTCCAAAATTTATCATCTGTGATTCACAGGTCGAAAATTCATTTAAGGATTCAGAATTCCATTTCCCCGAATTTTATGAGTATTTTCCGAAACTTCTGGAGGATGAATACGAAGTAGTTTATGAAAATGAAGGCTATCGGGTTTTTTCCCGCATCGAATAAAATTTACTTACTTTCCGCCGACCGTTTTCGGATCGAGATTCGCTCCGATCGGTTTGCCGCCGAAACCTCTGCTTCGATACGGGCTGTTTTCGCTTAAATTATAATTTTTCGACTGATAATCCACAAAACCGATCTGACGGATCGAAACCGGATAAAAATTTTCCGTTCCGTAAGTTTTCGCATCGCTTCCGACGATGATGTTGTTCGAAACGACCGCCTGCGGAAA
>JBGTRS010000693.1:0-1804 GCA_041940665.1 Pyrinomonadaceae bacterium
TAATTTCGGTCAACCAGAAAATTCTGACCAAGCGATTTTTTTGCAAAAGGTTTTTGTCTGTTAGCCTTTTTCATTCCAATACGGATAACCAGTAATTTCTAAATCCTGACCATGTTTTAAGGTTGCAATATCTTTTAATCGTAATGTATCCGATAAATCTTGCGGCCCCTGACCGCCGATGGCATTCGGTGCATTTTTTCCGCCGATAATTAAAGGAGCATAAATAAATGTAACTTTATCAACCAGTTTTTTATTTACAAACGAACCGGCGATCTCCGTTCCGCCTTCGACCAGAACGCTTTGCAGATTTCTGAGTTTCAATTCTTCCAGAACCTTTTCCAACTCTCTCGCGTTGACGGAAACTATCTCGACTTCTTTCGCTTTTAATTTTTCGATCTTTTCCGTGTTTTCCGAGTTTGAAAATATAATTGTCGGAGTTTCGGAAGCGGTTTGAACAAGAACAGATTCTTCCGAAATTTGCAGATGATTATCTAAAATAATTCTCGAAAGTTGGCGATGACGCGGTTTTCCGCTGCGGTCGGTCAAATTCGGATTATCAACCAACGCCGTGTTTCCTCCGATAAGAATCGCATCGTGTTCGTGACGAAAACTCTGCACTCTGTCAGCCGATTCTTTTCCCGAAAGTGCCGTCGAAACGCTGTTTGTAAGTGAAATTCTGCCGTCCAAAGACATCGCCAGTTTCAAATGGACAAACGGCCTTTCCATTTTATGCCAGCAGATAAATTTTTCGTTTTGCCTTTCGGCTTCTTCCCTTAAGATTCCGGTGACGACCTCCACATGGTTCTCCCGCAAAACCTCGAAACCTTTGCCTGAAACCTGCGGATTCGGGTCTTCGATCGGGCAAACGACTCTTTTAATACCAGCATTTATCAATGCCTCCGTGCAAGGCGGCGTGCGGTTAAAATGCGAATGCGGCTCAAGCGAAACATAGGCAGTTCCGCCCTTCGCTTTTTCGCCAGCTTGATTTAATGCGATAACTTCGGCGTGAGTTATATCCTTGTAAAGATAAGTTCCCTCGCCGACAACTTCGCCGTTTTTATCAATGATCACACAACCGACCAGCGGACTTGGACTGACCTGCCCGACACCAAAAGACGCAAGTTCCAAAGCCCGTTGCGTCATTTCCAGATCAAAATCGTTGTATTTTTCCAAGTTCAAGTTCGCCAAATTTGTAGGGGCAATCCCTTGTGGTTGCCCGTCAGCCGATAGGCTGAAATCTCGTTTAATTTCTCAAAATGTAATCATACCGCGTTTATTTTCGCTTCGCTCATGGGCCAGGACAAGCCGTTGCCCCTACAACTCATTATTCATTGTCAACTTTTTCTGAATACTCAATTGTTAATTCTGGATAGAAAACTTCACTTGCAAATTCGAGAGGATGGTGCGAATGATAACCAACATTTTTATTTGTTTTTGCCATTTTCTCTTGTCCTTAATGTAGATTTTGTACCTTATAGTCTCATTGTTGATGTTATTATTGAATCCTTGTTGCCCCTTTAAAGCAATAAATGAAAGAGACTCTTCTTTTGCTGAAACCATTAAGTTTTAAGGTAGGTATTATAGTTGAAGGTGACAATTACAAAAACCACTTTATATAGTGTTATAAGTTGTTTGGAAACACTATATGTAGTGATAAACGCTTGATTGTGTTTTATAATATTACTCCCAAGGGGAGAATTTTTTCGTGTGAATAAGATTAGGCCGTTTTCCTTGTGTGGTTTGTTAATACTTGCCCTTTTGGGTCTAGACAACTCTGCCGTATCGTTCAACGCTAATAGCGCTA
>JBGTRS010000694.1:0-999 GCA_041940665.1 Pyrinomonadaceae bacterium
CTAAAACGCCTTCGTGATATTCATTGTTCACAAAAGTTCTTCCCCGTTCTATCTCATATGCCATATTGTTCAGAAGCACTTTGGACAGATCATTTCTTAAACCGATGATTATAATCTCAGGATGATTGAATCTTTCATAAAATCCTATGGTGTAGGAAAATTCGGGACGTTCTTCATCAGCCATAACTTGAATGATATGACAACCGAACTCCTTTATATTATTTTGGATTCTTTCAAAATCTCTTTTATCGCTCTCGGTCATTAATTTAATGCAGATATTTTGTTGATTATTCTAAGTGTTATAAACTTTTGCTGGATAAAATTCAAAAAGCCAACGCGAAATTATTTGTAGGGGCAATCCCTTGTGGTTGCCCCTGAGGCTAATGCCGAATAATACATAATTTATCCAGAATTTTGAGATAACCATTTTTTTTCGCCTATCGGCTCATGGCCTAGTATCTACACAAGTTTTTGATGCCTGTATTTATTGACTTTAATTCAATTGACAAGTTTTCTTTGTCGCCAACGGCGACTAACATTATAGCCTGGGGTGAAGTAACCCCAGGACTCTGTTGACAATTTGCTCTGTCGCTGTAAGCGACACACAATAAATGGTTTATGTTCGTCGCTTACAGCGACGGACGGCGATGTTTTAAAAAACCTAGCGATTCTCGCTAGGCTATAATGTTAGTCGCCTTTGGCGACAATTAAACCGAATGTTTCAAACATTCTTGACTTGTGTAAATACTAATGGGCTCAAGGGCAAGAACAAGCCGTTGCCCCTACAATCAAATTTGCGTTATAACATTTAATAAACGATATGAACGAATCAAACACCTTTGAGAATCTGCCGATCGCCTGGCGACCTTCGCCGGAAGTCATCGAAACAGCTCAACTGACGAAGTTTATGAAACAGATCGGCGTTTCCGATTGGGACGAACTTTATCAACGCTCGATCGAAGATGTCGAAAGTTTTACCGCCGAAGTCTTAAAATTTCT
>JBGTRS010000695.1:0-815 GCA_041940665.1 Pyrinomonadaceae bacterium
GAACTTCTGTTGTTCCAGTCGGAATAGTTGTTGACCCACCTTGTTCGGGTGGAAGATTGCCGCCTAAATCACCTTCTCCTCCAATCATCCTTGATACGTTTGTATTATTTTTTCCACCCCATAATAACTTTTTCATTTTAATTTCCTCCCTTTAAGGGCCATAGTCCAAATTTTGTTGTTCTTCAAACCACTCACCCGCGGCATCTACTTCTTGAGTTTCTTCTTGAATTGGATTATTAAGCCAATTTATAGTTAAACTACCCCACGCAGTTAAATTACCAGGTGTAACTAAAACTTGATTAATTGGATAACTTTGTGTGTTCCCTGCAGGTTCAATATATGTTTCAGTTGTTGTTCCACCACCAGAACCTCCGCCGGTTCCACCAGTCTGACCTACACCAGTTCCATATCCACCTTGTCCTGGCCCCGCTTCCGTTGCCAGCTTTAGTACTTTTGTATTATTTTTTCCACCCCATGTTAATTTATAATTTTTCATATTAACTCCTTAATATCCTGGGTTTTTATTATATTTTGTTTCATAATTTGCTCCACTACCTTGTGTACTTGTTGGTGCAGGTCTTGATGTCGTTCTACCAACCTCACTTAAATTTTCTCCAGGTATTGATTTTCTATGATGCTTAGGAGCTGTCTTCGCCTCTTCAAGTGTTTGACCTGTACCGAGAAGTATTTCTTTATTAACTTCTTTTTTATCCTCTTTTTCCTATGCCGGAAGAGTTTGATCAAAAGTGACATTCTTGCAGCAAAATTAAGCCATCTTAAGGATCTTCCAGACTTCAGCCCATTTGTCCTAAATT
>JBGTRS010000696.1:0-801 GCA_041940665.1 Pyrinomonadaceae bacterium
CGGGAAACGCGGAGTTACGGCCTTGCTTCCGTGCCCTCCTTGTCTCTGTGGCTAATTTTAAGGTAAGGACCCGATATGCCTCCCAAAACCATGTTCGAGAAAATCTGGGATGCCCACGTGGTGCATGACGAGCCAGAGCAGGCCAGCATCATATATATAGACCTGCATCTGGTGCATGAAGTGACCTCGGCCCAAGCGTTCGCCGGCCTGCGCATGGCTGGGCGCAAAGTACGCCGCACCGATCTGACCATTGCCACTGCCGATCACAATACGCCTACCTGGGACTTGTCCCTGCCGGTCACCGATGAGACATCCAAGAAGCAACTGGAAGCCCTGTCCGCCAACTGCGAGGAGTTCGGGGTTACCCTATACGACCGGTTCGACCCGCTCCAGGGCATCGTTCACATAATCGGTCCGGACCTGGGATATACCCAACCGGGGAAGACTGTTGTTTGCGGCGACAGCCACACCTCCACCCACGGGGCCTTGGGGGCTTTGGCCATAGGCATCGGCACGACTGAAGTGGAGCACGTGCTGGCTACCCAAACGTTGCGCCAATTTAAGCCAAAGACCATGGAAGTCCGGGTCAACGGGCCGCTGCCCTTCGGCGTCAGCCCCAAGGACCTGATCCTGAACATCATCGGCCAGATCGGGATTCAGGGTGGTGTTGGCCACTTCATCGAGTACACCGGCGAGGCGATACGTTCCATGTCCATGGATGGGCGCATGACGGTGTGCAACATGAGTATTGAAGCTGGCGCGAAAGCTGGCCTTGTTGCACCAGACGAGAAAACCTTCGCC
>JBGTRS010000697.1:0-277 GCA_041940665.1 Pyrinomonadaceae bacterium
CGCACGAGAAATTCGATCTCGTCGTCATTCATTTCGGCGAACTTTACTTTCGTCGTCTGCAAACCAACGACCGATTTTAGATTATTTTCATTCGAACTCTGAACTCTGAACTCTGAACTCCGAACTATCGAAACTCCCGTTAAAACTTCATGCCAGCGTCCCGCCAGCATTTTTATCATCCGGCGGGCATCATCCGTGTCGGAGGGTTTGGCGAGAATTTGTCCGTCAATGACAACGGTCGTGTCCGCCCCTAAAACGAGAGCGTTATCGTAGTGTT
>JBGTRS010000697.1:287-800 GCA_041940665.1 Pyrinomonadaceae bacterium
TCGGCCTTTTCCCTCGCCAGTCTTTGGACATAATCAGCCGGTTTTTCACCGTTTTTTTCCGTTTCGTCAATATCGGCGACGTGTTTTTCAAATTCCCAACCGACCGAGTTTAGAATTTCCGAACGCCGCGGACTTCCCGAAGCGAGAATCAATTTTGGAACATTTATCATTTATCATTTATCATTTATCGGGTTGTCAGTTTTTTCAGGTAACCGATAAATCTTCTAAAAGTCTAACAGACTTTAATTATTACTGAAAAAATGCAATAAATGATAATTGAGAAGATTTTGAAGGTTAAATGAGCTATGGAAGAACTGTTCCGGGCATTGCCGAAATTGCTGGATGAATTTGAAGACTCGGAAGAAGTCCGCGAGGCGGTCGTCTTTGCCGCCTGGCGAAAAGTTGCCGGAAAATCCCTGTGCGAACATTCCGTTCCGTTTCGTCTCTATGAGAAACATCTGATCGTCGCGGTCAAAGACAAAATGTGGAAACGCCATCTTGAAAAAGAACTCG
>JBGTRS010000698.1:0-777 GCA_041940665.1 Pyrinomonadaceae bacterium
TATTCATATTTCATTAAGAATAAAAATTATCTAAAATAATAAACTTATTAAATATAAATCTAAATATAAATATTTTCATTATTATCATTTAATCCAAATAATAATTATTCATCTAATAATAATATTATTCTTAATAAAATTATTCCTAAAGAAAAAATATCACATTTTTCTGGATTATATTCTATTAATTCAATTTATTATCCATTATATATTTATTTTAATTCTGGTGCCATATAAAATGGAGTTCCTCTAAATGATTATGTTTTAGTTTCTTATGAATTAGATTATTTAGCTGTTCCAAAATCTGTAAATTTTAATTAATTTAAATCATTTATTAAAATATTATCAGGTTTTATATCTTAATGATAAATATTTTTTATTTTCATTTCATTTAATCCTTCTATTAATTATTTTATTATATAATTTATGTTTTAATATTTAAAATATTATTTATTTAATAATTATTCAAGTCTTAATATTATTAATCCTATAGAAAATATATCATTTGATTCAAAAATAAATTATCATTAAATATCTAATTAAGATCTATATTCAGGAGACATATAAATAATTCGATGTTTTGTACAGTTATTTTCATCTTTTTCAATATTTTAATTTATTCCATAATTCTAAATTTTTATATTTTATTATTTTTTATTTATATTTTTCTTCTTTATATGTTCTTTTTTTAAGTTTTTTAATATAATCTCAGTATTTTATTCATTATAACATTATTATCTATTTTCTTCTTAATTAATATTTATTCATTAAAAATTC
>JBGTRS010000699.1:0-403 GCA_041940665.1 Pyrinomonadaceae bacterium
GCGATTTTGCCGAGATCGCGGTGCATATTCGGCCGACGGCGGCAGAGTTCGTCGACAGGCTGGACGTACAGGCCGGGGCTAAGGTGCTTGACGTGGCGTGCGGCAGCGGGAATCTCGCATTGCTCGCGGCGGCGAAGGGAGCCGACGTCACGGGCATCGACATTGCCGAAAATCTGATCGCAACGGCCAAGAAGCGGGCCGCGGACGAGGGGCGCAGAATCCAGTTCGACCACGGCGACGCGGAAGCGATGCCGTACGAAGACAATTCGTTCGACCTCGTTATGTCGATGTTCGGAGCGATGTTCGCACCACGCCCCGACGTGACGGCGAGCGAGATGATCCGCGTCTGCAAGCCGGGCGGACGTGTCGCGATGGCAAACTGGACGCCCGAAAGCCTCCCCGG
>JBGTRS010000699.1:413-762 GCA_041940665.1 Pyrinomonadaceae bacterium
AGAGATCTTTGCACTCACTGGCAAGTACCTGCCGGCTCCCGATATGCCGCCGCCGGTCCTTTGGGGCGTGCCCGATGTCGTCGCGGAGCGATTCGGCGACCGCGTCTCAAATCTCAAAACGACCAAACGGATGGCCGAGATGAATTACGAAGAATCGCCAGCCGGCGTCGTCGAATTGTTCCGCACATACTTCGGCCCGACGATCATGACCTTCAAGGCCGTCCCGGAAGAGCGTCACGAAGAACTCGCACGCGACATCGAGTCCGTCTGGTCCCGCCACAACCGCAGCACCGAGGGCGGCACGCTCGTCCACGGCGAATACCTTGAGGTGGTCGCTACGAAACACTGA
>JBGTRS010000700.1:0-746 GCA_041940665.1 Pyrinomonadaceae bacterium
GCGCCTTCGATCTGGCCAGACGCGGCGCTGCCGGCGACGAGGCGCCGCATGACTTGCGCTGGGTGGCCCATGGCGACTATCTGTTCAAGGGCGTCAACGAGACGGTGGAGGTCTTCGAGGTGGGGCGCCCGGGCGAAGCTCCGCTGATGCCACCGCCGACGTCCGCGAAGGTGCGGCCGGCCGGCGGCCAGGAGAAGGTCACGGGTTGGCGGCCGGCTCCCGGCCAAGAGATTCCGCAACGCCCGAACTGGCGGGCGGAGAAGCGCCTGGGGGAAGGCGGATTCGGCGAGGTCTGGCTCGGGCGCCACCACAAGACCGGCGACCGCCGGGTGTTCAAGTTCTGCTACGACGTCCGCCGGTTGCGCTCGCTCCAGCGCGAGATCACGCTCTTCCGCCTGCTCAAGGAGGAGCTGGGCAACCGTCAGGACATCGTCCCGATCCTCGATTGGAACCTCGACGAGGCCCCCTACTTCATCGAGTCGGCCTATACCGCGGGCGGCGATCTCGCCGTCTGGTCCGAGCGCCAGGGCGGCATCGGCCAGGTGCCGCTCGCCACCCGCCTGGAGATCGTCGCGCTGGTGGCCGAAGCTTTGGGCGCGGCGCATTCGGTAGGAGTGCTGCACAAAGACATCAAGCCGCCGAACGTGTTGATCGAGACCGCCGCCGACGGATCCGTGAGGCCGCGACTGGCGGATTTCGGCATCGGGCTGATGACCGACCGGTCTCTGCTCGAGTCGGCGGGCATC
>JBGTRS010000701.1:0-739 GCA_041940665.1 Pyrinomonadaceae bacterium
ACGAAACGATGGTCGACCCGCAATTGCAGTACGACGAGGGCAAGAGCGTGTTTTCGTTTATAGGCAGAAAGGTTAGAGGCGAGTTCACGCTCGTTCGGATGTCGAATCAGAGGGACAACTGGCTGCTGATCAAGCGCGAGGACAAGTTTGCGGATATCGATTGGGAGTTGAAGACGATCATACCGGCATAGCTAGGTCAACTAGAGAAGAGAACCACCCCGCCCTTCGGGCACCCCTCCGTCGTAAGGAGGGGAGTCGAGTTTTGCGGATGCCCTTTACTGTGTCTGTGGCGGAGTACAACCACCCGCTACCGCAAGTGGTACTGACATGGGTTGAGTTGCGCGTACCGCACTCGCCAGGCGCGGGGTTTGGCGTGAGCCCTTACTCACGTGCGGGCTACTGACACATGGCTACTGACGCGGTGCTGGACTAGAGTTTGAGGCGTTCGTATTGGGCGAAGAGGGACATTATTTCTTTCTGGATCTTTTCTTTTTCGGCGGGGTTGGTCAGGCGGTCGCGCTGTTTGACGAGGTCTTCGATCTGGGCGGCGATCTCTTCTTGTTTGGTTTCGGGTTTTCGTTTCTTGGGGACGTTGTATTTGCTTTCCATCGGTTGACCAAAACTATAGCATCAGCCGTCCGCAGGGTCAGTGCGAACGGCCGACGTGTGGGCCTAGTGGACCTCTATGACGGAGAGAATATTCCCGGCCGGATCTTTGAACCAGGCGAGGTTCGGCCCG
>JBGTRS010000702.1:0-715 GCA_041940665.1 Pyrinomonadaceae bacterium
GGACAAGGAGTATGAAGGCGAAGCCATCCCCATGGCAGGCCTGTCCATCGGTTACCTGCCTCAGGAACCCCAGCTGAACCCCGAGCACACCGTGCGCCAGGCGGTGGAGGAAGCCATGGCGGAAGTGAACAACGCCAAGGCACGCCTGGAAGAGGTTTATGCCGCTTACGCGGAAGAAGATGCGGACTTTGACGCCCTGGCCGCCGAGCAGGGCGAACTGGAAGCGATCATCGCTGCTGCGGGAACGGACTCCGAGCACCAGCTGGAAATCGCTGCCGACGCGCTGCGTCTGCCTGCCTGGGATGCCATCGTCGGCCAGCTTTCCGGTGGTGAAAAGCGCCGCGTGGCGCTGTGCAAGCTCTTGCTGTCCAAGCCTGACATGCTTCTGCTGGACGAGCCGACCAACCACTTGGACGCCGAGTCCGTGGACTGGCTGGAGCAGTTCCTGCACCGCTTCAGCGGTACCGTGGTCGCCATTACCCACGACCGCTACTTCCTCGACAACGCGGCCGAATGGATTCTGGAACTGGACCGTGGCCATGGCATTCCCTACAAGGGCAACTATTCCGACTGGCTGATCCAGAAGGGCAACCGCCTGGAAGCCGAGCAAAAGGGCGAAGAAGCACGTGCCAAGGCCTTGAAGAAGGAACTGGAGTGGGTGCGCCAGAATGCCAAGGGTCGTCAGGCGAAGTCCAAGGCCCGTATTGCGCGCTTT
>JBGTRS010000703.1:0-673 GCA_041940665.1 Pyrinomonadaceae bacterium
GTAGGTGCTGAAGTAGGTCTGGGCGAAACGCTGGTGATCGCCGTAGACGGTGCGCATCTGGCCGGGCCACGAACCGAGCAGCACGAGGTTGCCCTGCGCTTCGCCCTCAAGAACGGTTCCGTCCGTGTCGACAATGGCGGCTTCGACGCCCGGCAGCGGTTTCGTCGCCGAGCCGGGCTTCAGGTCCGTCGCGCCGGGGAGCGGCGTGATGAGCACGCCGCCCGTTTCGGTCTGCCACCATGTATCGACGATCGGGCAGCGCCCGTCGCCGACGACGCGGTGATACCAGAGCCAGGCTTCCGGGTTGATCGGTTCGCCGACCGTGCCGATGAGGCGCAACGAAGCGCGGCTCGCCGCCTTCACCGGCCCGTCGCCTTCGCGCATGAGGGAGCGCAGGGCGGTCGGCGCGGTGTAGAAAATATTGACCTGGTGCTTGTCGACGACGCGCCAGAAGCGCGAGGAGTCCGGCCATGTCGGCACGCCTTCGAACATCAGTGTCGTCGCGCCGGAGGCGAGCGGGCCGTAGACGATGTAAGTGTGCCCGGTCACCCAGCCCACGTCCGCCGTGCACCAATAGATGTCGCCGGGACGGTAATCGAAAACGGATTCGAACGTGAACGCCGCCCAGGCGAGATAGCCGCCCGTGGTGTGGAGCACGCCTTTCGGCTTGCCG
>JBGTRS010000704.1:0-236 GCA_041940665.1 Pyrinomonadaceae bacterium
AGATCGCCCTTGAGCCGGCGCCTGAGCCCCTCGGGCCGGCCGCCGCGCAGGCGGCTCACCTGCTCGGGCGGCAACGGCTCGCCGTCGCGCGTATCGAGCGCCCGGCGCACGGCGGTGCTCGGCTTCTCCGGCTCAGTCTCGCACACCACCCGTTCGATCTCCTGCGGCCGCCGGGTGTCGAAACGATAGGGACGATGACCGGTCAATAGCTCGTAGAGCAAGACCCCCAGGGAATA
>JBGTRS010000704.1:246-665 GCA_041940665.1 Pyrinomonadaceae bacterium
CGGGCTGGCGTAAGCCGGAGTCATCAGCCGCAACGGGTCGACACCGGTCGCATGGATCGTCTGCGCCGACAATTCCGGATTGAGCAGCTTGGCGATGCCGAAATCGAGCAGTTTCGGTACGCCGTCGGCGGTGACCAGGATGTTCCCCGGCTTGATGTCGCGGTGTACCACGAGGTTCTGGTGCGCCGCGTGGACCGCGGAGCACACCGTGCGAAACAGCTCCAGCCGCTGGTCGATCGACAGCTTGTGCCGGTCGCAATACTTGTCGATCGGCTCGCCCTCGATGTACTCCATTACGAAATAGGGTAAGCCGGTGTCGGTGGTGCCGCCATCCAGCAATTTCGCTATGTTGGGGTGGTCCAGGCTCGCCAGGATCTGCCGTTCGTTTCTAAAACGACGCAGGATTGCGTCGGAATCCA
>JBGTRS010000705.1:0-650 GCA_041940665.1 Pyrinomonadaceae bacterium
TACTTGAAAGAAGAAGGAAAATATTTGATTACTATACTAATAGACTTTCAGGATACGATTGGGTTATTACACCACCTTATCTTAGTGATATAAAGAAATCATCTTGTCATGTTTTTTTATTGAGAATATCCGGGATCTCAGAGAATTTACGAGATAAAATAATTGAAGATATATATGAAAAAGGTGTTTCTGTTAACGTACACTTTGTGCCTTTGCCAATGCTCACACTCTTTAAAAATTTAGGCTATTCTATTGAAAATTACTCCAAAAGTTATAGCATTTATACTTCTGAAATCTCACTTCCAATATACCCTCAATTAACTGATGTTCAACTTGAAAAAATTATTGATACATTCATAAATGCCTGCAATAAAATAATAAAGATTTAAAAATATTGTTAAAAAGAGCTTTTGATATTATTTTATCACTTTTCGGTATTATAATAATTTCGCCCCTTATTTTAGTTATCTCACTTTTATTACTAATTGATTCTAAGGGCGGAATTTTTTTTATACAGGAAAGAGTCGGGAAAAATGGAAAAATATTTAAACTTATTAAGTTTAGAACCATGAAAGTTGGTAGTCAAAGACAAAGTTCTTTGACCATAGGTGGAAGGGACCCTCGTATTACTAGATTTGGGTACTATCTTA
>JBGTRS010000706.1:0-639 GCA_041940665.1 Pyrinomonadaceae bacterium
GCCACTTCGCCTTCGTCGAGGACCGTCTCAATGCCGAGCCCGGCCCTGGCCGCGACCGTTGGCTGCGGCGCTTCGTCGAGGGCGACCTGGTCGGCTGCGCCTGGACCGAGGTCGGTTCGGTACGGCTGGGCGAAGTGCTCACCCGCGTCTCGCGCAAGGACGACGGTCGCTGGGTGGTGAACGGCAGCAAGTACTACAGCACCGGCAGCCTCTTCTCCGACTGGATCGATCTGTATGCCCAGCGCGACGACACCGGCGCCGACGTGATCGCGGCGATCCGCACCGACCAGCCCGGCGTGCGCCAGAGCGACGACTGGGACGGCTTCGGCCAGCGCACCACCGGCAGCGGCACATCGCTGTTCGAGGACGCCGAGGTGGAGGAAGAGAACCTCATCGACTTCGCCAGCCGCTTCAAGTACCAGACCGCGTTCTACCAGTTGGTCCTGCTCGCGGTGCTGGCCGGCACCGGCCGCGCCGCCTTGCGCGACGTCGCCGCCGAGGTGCGCGGGCGGACCCGTATCTACAGCCACGGCAATGCCCCGCGAGTCAGCCAGGATCCCCAGGTGCAGCAGGTGGTCGGGCGCATCGCCGCGCGCGTCTACGCCGCCGAGGCGGCCACCCTGCGCGCCGCCGAAGCGG
>JBGTRS010000707.1:0-224 GCA_041940665.1 Pyrinomonadaceae bacterium
C
The DNA here is from genome assembly GCA_041940665.1 of Pyrinomonadaceae bacterium. Taxonomy (GTDB): domain Bacteria; phylum Acidobacteriota; class Blastocatellia; order Pyrinomonadales; family Pyrinomonadaceae; genus Aridibacter. Next base: position 2 of record JBGTRS010000707.1, read on the forward strand.
CATTTAGCTAGATTCTTGCACCAAGAGGGAGCTAAAGTTATTGGAATTATTGAGAGAGATGTTGGAATATATAACGAGAACGGATTTGATCCAAACCACGTCAAGATGGCAATGCAATAAGGAAGTCTTAGAAACTACGAGAGAGCCGAAGAAATTGAGACAATCGATCCAACCGTTATTATGCGCAAAAAATGTGATGTTTTCGCTCCATGTGCCGGTGACA
>JBGTRS010000707.1:234-625 GCA_041940665.1 Pyrinomonadaceae bacterium
GCTAACGGACCAACTACTTTTAGAGCTGATAAATATCTTTCAAAGAGAGGTGTACAACTTATCCCAGATATGCTTGCCAACGTCGGTGGTGTGACGGTTTCTTATTTCGAATGGCTCAAGAACTTGAGTCATAAAGCTCCAGGAAGAATGACCAAGAAATATCAAGAGCAACAAAAGTCTAACCTCCTTAAGGCTTTGGGTTACAAATTCCCACCTGATTCTCCAATCATGAAGCAACTGACGGGTGCCAGAGAAATCGATATCGTCCATTCAGGTCTCGAAGAAATCATGACTTCAGCTACTAGAGAGCACTACAAGTTTGCGGAGGAAAGAAATATTACTCTCAGACAAGCATGCTTCGCAAACTCTATTTCCAAACTTGCCTCTAGAT
>JBGTRS010000708.1:0-623 GCA_041940665.1 Pyrinomonadaceae bacterium
GTGACAACTTTAAGTGCAAAAGGTAACGGTGGAGCATCTTTCGGTGATGATGTAGGTACTTGGGAATTTGACGGAGCTGGAGCATTATCTGAAACAGGAATGACAACAATTTCAATGACACCATCTAGTACAGTAGATGTAGATGCTGGTGGTGCAGTTACAATAGATTCTTCAGCAGCAGCAATTAGTATTGGTGGTGATTCAGTTGGACAAAAGATTACAGTAGGTGGAGATACTGGTACTAGAACTGAAGTAGAATTAAATGCAATTTTAGTAGATATTAATGCTGGAGCTAGTGGAGTTACGATTGATGCTGGAGCAGCGTCTAGTTTTACAACTTCTGCAGGAGCATTAACATTAGAAGGTTTAGCTGGGGTAGATTTAAAAGAAAATGGTACTTCAGTTATTACTATTGATACTGCGCGAGATACTTTGTTTGCATCAACTGGGGGATCAACAGGAGACCCAGATGTAGAATTTGATGGTTATGTTAGACATGATGGCCAAGTAGAAGTAGCCAATACAACAACTTCAACAACAACTAGTACAGGTGCTTTGGTTGTTGATGGTGGTGTAGGTATAGTTGAAAATTTAAATGTCGGAGGAAACGCTGCAATCACAGG
>JBGTRS010000709.1:0-619 GCA_041940665.1 Pyrinomonadaceae bacterium
CTTTTCGCGGAGCGAAACCTGCGGCTCCTCATCTCCAGGGATCATGGGATCCAGAATGACCGTTATCTTTCTGTCGTCCTCGGCGGCAAACTCCCGCACGATCAGCCCTCGTGAACGGGCTGTCGCCTTCCAATCAACCCGCCTCAGATCGTCGTTCGGCTGATAATCGCGAAGAGACAGCAGGTCCTGTCCGGAACCGCGCTTCTGTGAGATCAGCTGTCCCGCTTCGAGCGGCATATCGTCGATCTCGGACCCGAGCGGCTCGATGTTCGGCAGGACTATCAGCTCAGTTTCTCTGGCCGATAATCTCCGCCGGTGTCGAAAGAACGCAAACGGAAACTTGGTCGAAAGTTCAAAATCCTTGATCAGAAATCGCCCGCGTGTCGGGAAAATATGGGGAACCTTACTTTCCGTAACCTGCTTGCGCGGCAAGTACGCGAAGTAGTCTAGGGTTCTGCGCACGACCGGAGCCTTTGCCAGCCGCTCTGCCACGAAGCCTGGCAAGAGCTTGCGAAGATCTGCCGCCGCGATCGATTCCGCCCGCTCATTTCCGCGAACCTCGGCAACCACCGAGTAACTCGATAGCAGTCGTTTTCGATTGTGAATGCTGACCAGAATG
>JBGTRS010000710.1:0-574 GCA_041940665.1 Pyrinomonadaceae bacterium
TTTCTTTATTATCCGTAAAATCCTTCCAAAATTTCGCCTTGTTCTCTTTCGTCGCAAAACCCGCTTTCGCCGCATAAGCATATCTTTTGGCGGCATCGTCGGTTTCCGTTTTTTCGAGTTCGGCAAGCAATTTCGGGGCGTCCTTGTCGCCCAAAACTATCAATCTTGTCACAATGTCGAATTTGTCTTTCGTGCGAAGTGGCGGTAGCCCAACCGTGAGGGCGGGCTTTTGAGTCGTACTTTGCTTTTTGTTGTCTAAGCCGTCCTTCGCAGTCGGGCTACTAACACCTGTTTTGAAGCCCTCCTTCACAGTCGGGCTACTGACACCTGTTTTTAACAGTTCTTTCAAAACATTTCTCGCCTTCTCGCTCGAAGCGATTCCCACAAACGCACGATAAAAAGTAATTCGCTGTTCGAGCGTTTCTGCCGTTTTCATTTTTTCGATGAGCAGATCTTCGAGCTTCGGAGCAATTTCATTTTGCTGATTCTCGCTCAAATAATATGTGTATGCCGTTTCGACTCGTGCGAGAATCGAACCGATGGTTGAAACGTCTTTTTCCACACCGATATTTTT
>JBGTRS010000711.1:0-574 GCA_041940665.1 Pyrinomonadaceae bacterium
TCATTTTTTCCGCTAGCGTATTGATTTCAACTGGGATGCCCCAGCCCAGTATATTGAAACTATATATTATTTTTTTTCCTGTTTTGATTTCCATGATATCTATAGGCCGTGTTCTGCCAGCAAGTATTTTTCCAAGAGCTTCAACGGGGTCAAGACAGTTAAGATCGTGCATCAGGGAATTGCCTGTTCCGGCCGGGATTAATCCAATAGGCAATAACTTTTTATCATGTCTTGAAAGTAGACCATTGATTACTTCATGCATGGTCCCATCACCACCGATAACAGCTATTCCTTCAATGCCGGAAAGGTCTGCTTTTTGCATGATTTCAAAAGGGTGATTTTTGTATTCAGAAATTTTATATCCATCAGGATGAGTAATTTCACATTAAGGTCTTTTACATTTACCTTAATCATTAATTGTATATATCATTCCATTTTCATAATAACGAATGTCTCTTTTATCATTTGAATCAAATTTTGATTTAATTTCCTTAGTATATCTAAGATCATATTTTTTAGGTAATTACTCATAACTATAATCCCCTATTATTATGTCATCGTTATCATTGTTATT
>JBGTRS010000712.1:0-569 GCA_041940665.1 Pyrinomonadaceae bacterium
GACCGGCATGAGGTTGATGGTGGGGTCCGATGCGTCGGCCACGACCCGGCGGTGCGAGTCCGCGACCGCACGGTCGTCCCGGGACTGCTTCACGGCGGCCAGACGCTTCAACTGGAGGTCCTCGGTGTCCTGGCCGATTCGCAGCAACCGGGCCCGCTCGGCGTCATTGCCTTCGGTGAAGGCGTTGACACCGACGATGATCCGCTCGCCGGCGTTCACCTCGCGCTCGTACCGGTAGGCCGCATCGGCTATCTCGCCGGCGAACCATCCGCTCTCGATCCCGGCATAGACGCCCTCCAGGATGGATCCGCCGCCCAGGTCCTCAAGGTGGTCGAAGACGTCCGTGGCCCGACGCTCCATCTCGTCGGTCATCCACTCCACGTAGTGCGAACCACCCAGCGGATCGGCCACGTTGGCCACCCCGGTCTCGTGGGCGATCACCTGCTGGGTGCGAAGGGCGATGCGGGCCGCCTCCTCGCTGGGGAGGGCCAGGGCCTCGTCGTGGCTGTCGGTATGGAGGCTCTGGGTGCCGCCCATCACACCCGCCATGGCCTGTAGGGCCACGCGGG
>JBGTRS010000713.1:0-550 GCA_041940665.1 Pyrinomonadaceae bacterium
GGTACCGGTACTCGAAGATCGATCCAACCTCGATGTTCGGCACGGCAAAGCTTTTCGCCTTCACCTTGATCTTGTCGGCCTTGGCTATCTCACGGTCGAAAACGTCCGCCTTCGTAAGTTCGGTTATCGTTCCATCAGGTTTTATCACTCGTGCCGTGATGTTCTTGATGCGCAAATTCTTTGTGAACGGGATATCGACCTTGCTGAACTTTTCGCGGCCGCGTTCGGTGAATATCTTCACTCGCTTGTAGTGCCGCATCGACATCGTATTGGCCGCGCTGTCATCCACGCGGACCTCCCAGAAAAGAACCTCGGCGTCGGCGTCGGCCTCGACCTTTGGGGCTTTTAGCTGGAGTTCAGCGGGTGAGACATCACGCCAGTCCTGGGCGTATGCGGCGATCGAAAAAGCGCACAAAAGCGAAAGCACCGACAACGGCTTCGCGAGAGGGAAAAACTTCATTTTTAAACTGTCCTCGAGTTTTGACCGCAGGAGATGCGGGTAATCCAATTGTATGCGGAACTGGCCGCCGAGAAAACCAATTTTTCTTGG
>JBGTRS010000714.1:0-539 GCA_041940665.1 Pyrinomonadaceae bacterium
GGCCGTGGCAAGGGCGGCGGCGTGAAGGTTGCCAAGACCATCGACGACGTCAAGAAGCTGGCTGAACAAATCCTGGGCATGCAGCTGGTCACGCACCAGACCGGCCCCGAAGGCCAGAAGGTCCGCCGCCTGTACATCGAAGACGGCGCCGACATCAAGAACGAGCTGTACGTGTCCCTGGTGACCGACCGCGCCACGCAGAAGGTTGCCCTGATCGCTTCGAGCGAAGGCGGCATGGACATCGAAGAAGTGGCCCACTCCACGCCCGAGAAGATCGTCACCGAGATGATCGACCCGCTGACCGGCATCACCGAAGCGCAAAGCCGCAAGGTCGCCGCCGCCATCGGCCTGACGGGCGCTTCCATCGACCAAGCCGTAGACATCTTCGCCAAGATCTACAAGTGCTACATGGACACCGACGCGTCGCTGGTGGAAATCAACCCCCTGAACTGCGACTCCAAGGGCGACCTGATGGCCCTGGACGCGAAGTTCAACTTTGACGCCAACGCCCTGTTCCGTCATCCAGAAATCGTGGCCTA
>JBGTRS010000715.1:0-529 GCA_041940665.1 Pyrinomonadaceae bacterium
TATTGCAACCGGCGTTCAGATCGGCAAATGTCAAAGGGTTATGCGGACGATTTGATGCTCCGCCCGTAAAGGCCATAACGGCTTTCGGAAAACGGCGGATACCGTAATAGAAATTTCCGAAATAGCTCGGTGTCACGAGAACATAGCCGCCCGTCGTGTAGATGCCGTTGACCGGATCGGTCGGTTCGGAAAGTAAAACATGAGCATACCAATCCGACCAGCCTTCGCCCATGCCGCGGGACATATTCGAGCTCAAACCGCTGGCGTTGCCGTGCAGACGGTTGGAAGTTCCATGCGTTAATTCGTGAATGATTATGTCAACGTCGGTCGTTCCGTCGCGGTCGGGATTCGGTCCCGTAAATCTATACATCTGCATCCGTCCGCGGGTGCCGTCGGCCGGTGTCGAAAAATTGGCGTTGTTCGTGCCGGAAGAATCCTGACCTTCCGATGAAACGCGGTCATTACCCGCTCCGCCGCGTCCGAAATTATTGTTTTGAAAGTTAAAAGCCTGTTCGTTAAATCCGAGTTT
>JBGTRS010000716.1:0-518 GCA_041940665.1 Pyrinomonadaceae bacterium
GAGATCGAGCTTGCGGATCAGCGCCTGGGCGATCGAGTCGTAGCGGCAGATGACCACGTGGCCGGTGACGTCGCCGGGCGCCTCGCGCGGCGCCCGCGCGCGGATCTGCGCCTCGAGCCACGGCGCGTAGAAATAGCGGATGAAGGCGAAAGGCAGCATGATCAGCAGCAGGATCACGCCCGACAGCAACACGAAGAGGCTGAACAACCGCCCGAGGTCCGAGTGGAAAGTGATGTCGCCGAAGCCGAGGGTACTCATCACCGTCAGCGTCCAGTAGACGCCGGTGAGCCACGAGTGCTCCTGCCCTTCGTAGACCATCAGGAAGTGGAAGACGATCGAGAAGGCGACGACCACGGCCAGCAGGAGCAGCAGGACCTTGAGCAGCGCCCGCAGGTTCTTGCGGCTCTCGCGCTCGCTCAAGAAATAGGTCAGCTGGGAGACGAGGAATTTCATGGCGGGATCTTAGCTCAGCGCCGGGTGCCGAGGGTCTCTCGCTTGACCGCCGGTCTTGGGCGGCG
>JBGTRS010000717.1:0-276 GCA_041940665.1 Pyrinomonadaceae bacterium
GCCGGTCTTCTCGTCAAAGGCACAGCGGAAGCTGGCGGTGTAGTCGGCTTCGGTCGAGGTCGAGACGGCGAGGTCGTATCCGCGTTTCCATTTGAGGCCGGGCGGGGCGAAGTCGATGATCTGCTTGAACCACTCGCGTTTGAATATCTGGCCGCCGGCGGGTGTGGGACGCTGTTGGTAGAGTGCGGAGAACGAGTATGTGCCGAGCTGCCTTCGCTGCTCTTCGAGAGCCTCGACGGGGAAACGCTCGGGGCAGAGGGCGATGTCGGGGGCGTC
>JBGTRS010000717.1:286-511 GCA_041940665.1 Pyrinomonadaceae bacterium
AGTTCCAACAGGATGTACAGGATGGGCAGGATGTTCATTGCTGATCTCCCGGCTCGGATCCTGTGTATCCTGTTCATCCTGTTTGAATGATGTCTCAGCCGAGACCTCCCCACCCGCTACCGCAGGTGGTACTGACGTCCCCGCCGATGGCAGCGGTTCGGCGGACATAACATCCTGCCAGTGAACGAAGTCGCGGTTCTCAATGATCATCGTGACCGGCGAACC
>JBGTRS010000718.1:0-500 GCA_041940665.1 Pyrinomonadaceae bacterium
TCGACGTCACCGCGACTGACGATCCATTCGCGTCGATGCGCCGGCAAGCCATCGCGGACATTGTGCCTCTGTGACGGATCGGTCCATGGGCCGCTCGTGTCGTAAACGCGGACAGGTGGATTCTCTTCAAGCGTCCCATCCATCGCCTTTGACGGCGACAGCGATATCTCGCGAAAAGGTACTCGAAGGCTGTTGGTTTCTATGTAAACTCGCTGTGAAGCGGGAAGTTTGGTGGCGTCAGATAACTGCTCTTTCATCGTTTTTCTCCCTTCGTCGGTATTATCCGCATCAGGTTTTAGGGTCTTGTCTCTCAACAACTCTCAGCCGCATCGGCTCCCCTGAAAACTCTTTGCTTTAGGTCTGGAATAGTATTTTACGCCACGCCGGTACCATATCCGAAGTTTCTTAGCGAAAAAAAGAAATCTTTTTGGCGCAAATGTATTCATTCAGAGTATAATCTTGAAAGTCTTTGTCCACGGTTAAACACTCAAGGGTTTTTC
>JBGTRS010000719.1:0-500 GCA_041940665.1 Pyrinomonadaceae bacterium
GTCGATGTCATCGACGGTCGATATCAACGACCCGATGAATCGCGAAGGCTCCGGGACATCTTGGCTGCCCGATTCGACGCCGATGCACGCGTATTCGCGGATGTACAAGGACGGCGGCATGCTGATGCTGATGGGCACGGCGTTCCTTCGATACACTCAGGTCGGCTCTACGCGAGACATCTCGGCGGCCGGCAAGGGTGGACGAGTCCGCTTCGACGCGCCGAATATGTTCATGGCGATGTACTCGCGGCCTTTGAGTTCAAAGTCCCAACTCGGACTTCGCGTAATGGCGAGCCTCGACCCGATCACGCAGCGAGGTTACGGTTATCCGCTGCTCTATCAGTCAGGCGAACTCTTCCGCGGCGAGCCGATCCACGACCGCCAGCATCCGCACGACTTCATTTCGGAACTCGCGGCGAGCTATTCGCACAAGACCGCTGAGAATCAGTCATTCTTCATCTATGGCGGCATCGCGGGTGAACCGGCTCTCGGCCCGCCGA